>JAVBXV010000345.1 GCA_030824405.1 Anaerolineales bacterium
AATCAATCAGGCTGGACGTATGACCCCGCAGCAGGCGCATGGCTCCGCTCTGTGGATGACTCAACAAAAGAGAACGCAGGCAAGCTGCACCTCGAAGTGGACAGGCTCACGGGGCGGCAATTGCAATTTGAAAATGTGATCGTGATCTACGCCGAGCACGATGTCATCTCCCCCACCAATTTGGATATTCACCTAGAACAAGGCGAGCAGGGTTATGCATATCTGTTCCGCGATGGCATGAAATATGATATTCGCTGGAGCACGGCGGCGGGCGAATATGAAAAACAAACAGGTCAACGTAGACCGATGCAATTCTTGAACGCAGACGGAAGCGCGGCCGAATTAAAACCTGGCTCCACATGGATATTCGTTGCCACACCTTATTCCGTTCTATCCGACGAAGGCGCAGGCTTGTGGAATTTGAGATTCTATCCACCTGACGGCGCAAAATAAAATATCACTCATCAGGAAGGTGGCTGCATGCACGCGTACACTCTTTCCCTAAAAACCCTCCTCGAACAAAACGCAAACCCCGCAAACGCGGGGCCCATGAAAAAATATATGCGTGATCAGTTCGAATATCTGGGAATTAAATCTCCGCAATTCGCCCTGTTGATGCGCGAACACATCGCCGAACATGAGCTTCCCCCACTTAATGCACTGGATACGATCCTCCGCGAATTGTGGAACCTGCCGCAGCGCGAGTTTCAATACGCCGCCACCAGTTTTCTGGGCAGGCTCGAAAACGAACTGGAGCCAGAGATCATCTCCACGGTTGAATATTTGCTCGTCACCAGATCCTGGTGGGACACCGTGGATACCATTGCGGGTCACACCGTGGGGAATCTGTTCAAGCGTTTTCCCGCCGTCAAAACAAAATATCTAAAAAAATGGCGCAAGTCAGATAACTTCTGGCTGCGCCGCACGACCCTGTTATTTCAGCTTGGCTATAAAAAAGAAACCGATTTCGATCTGCTGTCTGAGCTCATCAAAGAGAATCTCGGCTCAGACGAATTCTTCATCAACAAAGCCATTGGCTGGTCTCTGCGCCAATACGCATGGACAAACCCCGCGCCTGTGAAAAAGTTCGTGAAGTCCACAAAAGAATTAAGTCCGCTCAGCAGGCGTGAGGCGTTGAAGAATATTGGGGAATGAGAAAAATTCTTAAAAAAACTATCCATTGACACAGCAAGATATCAGTCGTAAAATCTAGACAGACTAGACAGAAAGGAAAATCTATGAATTCAATCTGGCAAATTCAGGATGCAAAAAATAAACTTAGCGAAGTAATCACTCGCGCACTAAAACAGGGACCTCAACTGATCACCAAACATGGCGAAAAAACCGTCGTGGTCATTTCCTATGTGGAATATGAAAAATTACGCAAATCACAGGGAAAAATTTCCGAATTCTTCCATGCCTCTCCACTTACAGGGCTAGACTTACCTCGCGATAAATCATTACCTCGCAAGGGCATTGAACTATGAAATATCTTCTTGACACCTGTGTCATTTCAGAACTTGTTGCCAAACAACCCAATCCTAATGTGGTCGAATTTGTTGACGCATGCGACCCTGACGATATTTACTTAAGCGTAATCACCATCGGAGAAATCGCCAAAGGGATTGAAAAACTGCCTGCATCCAAACGAAAAAAAGAATTACAGGCATGGCTAAAAGAAAATTTACTTGTTCGGTTTGACGGAAAAATTATTCCACTAAACACTGAAATCCTGATACGGTGGGGAGAATTAGCCGCAAAACTTGAAGGTACTGGAATCACCCTTCCCGCAATGGATTCACTTATCGCAGCAACGGTCTTAACACATAACATGACCTTGATCACAAGAAATGAAGGGGACTTTAAAAACACAGGAATTGAAATCATCAATCCTTGGTAAGTTTCAAACTTCCTCATTAAATAAATTTATTATATCTGCAACCCCTCACTGCGATTGCGCATAAAATCTGCTACTTCTGAAAAGCGGGTCTTGAGGTGTTCCTTCACCGCAGGCAGATAGTCGCTTTCATCCAAAGCCTTGTTCATGCACCACAACCACTGGTCGCGCTCACGCTCGCCGATCGAAAACGGCATGTGTCTCTGGCGCAGACGTGGATGCCCGTACTTCTCTATATAAAGAGGAGGTCCGCCAGACCAGCCAGAGAGGAACAGAAACAATTTCTCGCGAGATTGCTTCAAAGTAGCGGCGTGCAGCACGCGGACATCCTTCGCCTCAGGCGCGGCGTCCATGACATCGTAAAATCGATCCACCAGAGTGCGGATGCCCGTCTCACCGCCCATCAAACTATAAAGGGAACTTGCGTTTATTTCTTCCATATCAAAATTGTAATACAGGTTTTAAAACATAAATACTGGCTTTTTTCGAAGAATGACATATACTTGCATTTTCAGGAAACAATATTCAATTATTCAAGGAGAAATATTATGCAGCCAAGAATTAAAATGGGATTGGTAGTAGGGGTGATCGGTCTGGCGATCAATGTTTGTGTTGCAGGATTCATCGGGTTATGCGGCCCGATCGTATCCCTGCTTGCAGGCGGCGTCGCAGGCTTCCTTGCCGCTCAACAGGAAAAATTGTCCACGAAGAATGAAGGCGCAAAAGCAGGCGCAATTTCTGGCGGCATTGCGGGCGCATTGGTCATCATCGGGCAGGTCATCGGCGGAGTTGTCGCGCTTGCGATCATGCAAGCCAGCGGCAACCAACTTCCATTTGGAACCATCCCTTCCAGTGGAGATACCGCCAACACAGTCATTTATTACATCTCCGGGATCGGCACAGGCTTATGCTTCGGAATTGTCGGCGCAGCATTAGCTGCAGGCGCCGGCGCATCCGCAGGGTATCTGGCAACACCAGACCAGCCCCCCGCCAGTTCCAGCATGTAAATAAAAACTTTTTATAAAGCCAATGACAAAAGTCATTGGCTTTATAATTACCGCATCACCCACAGGAGGCACGATGAGCAAAGAAAATGAAGCAGTCATCTTAAGTGCGGCACGCACACCCATTGGAAGATTTCAGGGCGCACTGAACGGAATCAACGCAACCAAACTGGGCGCCATCGCTGTCAAAGCCGCAGTCGAACGCGCGGGGATCGACGCAAAAGATATTGAAGAAGTGCTGATGGGCAATGTTGTGCAGGCTGGCAACGGCCAGGCACCTGCGCGTCAGGCCGCTATTTTTGCAGGCGTGCCCGCAACTGTCAGCGCCACCACGGTTAACAAAGTCTGCGGCTCGGGCTTGAAAGCTGCCATGATGTCTGCGCAGGCCATTCGCGCGGGCGATGCGGAGCTTTTCATCGCTGGCGGCATGGAGTCGATGAGTCGCGCTCCGTATCTTGTCAATGGCCGCTCGGGCGAATTGAAATTCGGCAATCAGGCGCTCACCGACGCCCTGCTCAACGACGGCCTGTGGGACCCGTTCGAGAATTGGGGCATGGGCATGGCCGCCGAATTTATTGCAGATGAATATGAAGTGACCCGCGCCGCGATGGATGAATTCGCGCTTCGCTCTCACCTGAAAGCTGCTGAGGCTCAAGAAGCGGGACACTTCAAGCTGGAAATTGTCCCTGTTCAAATCCCTGGCCGAAAAGGGGACGTGACTATCTTCGACACAGACGAAGGCCCGCGCAAAGAATCCACGCTCGAAGGGCTCGCCAAACTCAAGCCTGCCTTCAAAGAAAATGGAAAAGTGACCGCAGGCAACGCCTCGTCCATGAATGATGGCGCGGCGGCGGTGGTGATCTCATCCCGCGCATATGCTGAAAGAAAAGGTCTCAAACCCATGGCGCGCATAGTTGGTTACGCGCAAGCAGCCGTGGAGCCGAAATATCTCTTCGCAGCGCCTGCACATGCCATGCCAAAATTACTAAACAAAATTGGTTGGACATTGAAAGATGTCGACCTGATCGAATTGAATGAAGCCTTTGCTGCTCAAGTTTTAGCAGATGGCTACGCACTAGCCGACCAGGGTTGGGATTGGAGCAAGGTCAACGTGAATGGCGGTGCAATTGCCCTCGGTCACCCACTCGGCGCCAGCGGCGCACGGGTGTTGACAACTCTCATCTACGCCTTGAAGGATCGTGGCTTGAAACGCGGCATCGCTTCCTTATGTCTTGGCGGCGGTGAAGCGGTGGCAATGGCTGTTGAAGTAGAGTAACGATCTATGAACACTCAAGAGCGAAATGAAAAGATCGAACTCTATGGCCGTGGCATGGACTTATTGAAAGCGGCGCTGGCTGAGGTGCCGCAGGAAGCGCTGAAGTTCAAACCCGAACCCACAGAGTGGAGCGTCCACGAGATCATCATCCACATCGCAGACAGCGAATCCAATGCGGCGTTACGTGCGCGAAAATTGATCGTTGAACCTGGCGGCACTTTGATGGGCTACGATCAGGACGCGTGGGCGATCACCTTGAACTATCACGAGCAAAGCCTTGAAGACGCGCTCGAAACAACAAGACTCGTCCGCAAGACGACGTATGAATTATTGAAACGCCAACCCGAAGAAGTTTTTACACACTCGATCATTCATCCTGAAATGAGCGGCGACTACACATTTGAAAAATGGCTCAACATTTATTCGGGGCATATCCCTGGGCACATTGAGCAGATCCAAAATAATATGAAGTTGTGGAAGAGTAAATAACAACATCTGTCATTGCTTTGGGCTAACACCCTCGCAATGACATAGAGGAGACAACATGACCATCAAACATATTTTTGTGATCGGCGCAGGGACCATGGGTAACGGCATTTCACAGGTGGCCGCGACATCGGGCTATCAAGTGACCTGCATGGACGTTCAACCTGCTGCGTTGGAAAAAGCCAAAGCGACGATCGGAAAATCCACGGCGAAACTTTTGAAAAAGGGAACACTGACCCCAGAACAAAAAGCTTCGGCAGATGCGATCCAATTCGTGACCAACATGGACACAATGAAAGACGCCGATCTCGTCATTGAAGCCGCCACCGAAAACCCTGAATTGAAATTCAAGATATTCAAAGACATGGATGCCAACGCCCGCGAAGGTGTGATCCTCGCCAGTAATACATCTTCAATTTCAATTACAAAGATCGCCGCCGTAACCAAGCGCCCAGACAAGGTCATCGGTATGCATTTCATGAATCCTGTGCCTTTGATGAAATTGGTCGAAGTCATCCGCGGGCTTGGCACCTCTGACGAAACAACAAAGACCATCGTCGAGTTGTGCAAAGTGATGGGCAAGGAACCTGTCGAAGCCAATGATTCACCTGGCTTTATCTCGAACCGCATCCTCTGCCCGATGATCAACGAAGCGGTCTTTGCCTTGCAGGAAAATGTCGGCACGCCCGAAGCGATCGATCAGGTAATGAAACTCGGCATGAATCATCCGATGGGTCCGCTGACACTGGCAGATCTGATCGGTCTGGACGTAGTGTTATTTGTGATGGAAGTCTTACAGAGAGATCTGGGAGAAGATAAATATCGCCCTGCCTACCTACTGAGGAAGATGGTGGACGCGGGTTATCTGGGAAGAAAAACGGGGCGTGGTTTCTATCAGTATTAATTGCCTGCCTTCTCCCTCCTGAATAATGGTTGTTTTTCAAATCTTTTTGTCATATCATAATCTTGAGAGGTTTTATAAATTCTGTTCCACGGAGGTAAACAGTGTCTTACAAAATCTTCACTCAAGGTTCCATTCTTGTAATGTTTCTAGCGGCACTCCTGGGGACTCCGATCAGTGCTCAGGCTGGAGGAGTGTGCGGCGGCACCTATATCGTCGAAAAAGGCCAAACGCTCGATTCGATCGCAGCGATATGCGGAACCTCAGTCTCTGCAATTATTGCCGCAAACCCAGGCATCAGCACAACTGTATCCACAGGCCAGTCGTTGACGGTTCCCGGGAGCACGTCTACCACGCCAGGCACGGCTGTTCCCAGCACGCCTGTACAGGTGAATAATTATTACAACACTTACAATTACTATAATTATTCCCCCTCTTCCGTTGGTTATAACGGCACATACACAGTCCAGCTTGGTGACACGTTCTCTGGGATCGCCCTTCGATTCGGAGTGAGCGTCAATGCTTTGTGGGCGGCCAACCCAAATATCTGGGACATCAATCTCTTATACGCTGGTCAGGTGCTCAACATCCCTACCTCCTCTGGGGTCGCCCCCTCGACAACTAATGGCCCAGATACACTTTCTTATGGCACTGTCCCATACGATGCGCCAATGGGTAAAGTGAAATTATCTCCCAACACCAGTTCTGAAATTTATGTATCCCTGCAAGGCACCACAAGAGATGGGAACAGAGTCATCAATGAATACACAGTCAACAGCGGCATGACTGTCAAAGTGCCAGCAGGCTGGTATATCTATGTAGCCTGGGTTGGTGGTCAGAAATTTACAGGTCAATTCAACCTTGGCGGAGATTCAAGCCACACGATCTCGTTCTACGACAAGAAGGTTGTGGTTGAATAGAAAAATCAAGTGAACCTGCTAAAAAATGGGCGAAAGTAAAATCAGCCGTCAGCTTTTGCTGACGGCTGATTTTGTTTCAAAATTAACACAAGCAGTGATGCTATAATCGCGCCAATTCACTGCGGAGGGCAGAGCCATGACTCAAGTGTACGACTACGTAATTATCGGTTCGGGTTTCGGGGGAAGTGTTTCAGCCATGCGATTAACTGAAAAAGGGTATTCCGTTCTCGTCCTTGAAAAAGGCAAACGCTACGAAGATAAAGACTTTGCAAAATCCAACTGGCAATATTGGAAATATCTCTGGCTGCCAGCATTACGCGGACATGGGATCATGCAGATCAGCCTGCTCAAAGGGGTGATGGTTTTGCATGGTGCAGGCGTGGGCGGCGGGAGCTTGGGCTATGCCAACGTATTGGAAGTTCCCACAGATGAAACGTTTGCAACACCTGCATGGAGTCAAACTACAAAATGGGGCGAGGCGTTGAAATCTCACTATGAGACTGCAAAGAAGATGCTCGGCGCTTCACGCAACCCCAAACTATGGAAGGCAGACCTTCTCTTAAAAGAGATGGCAGAAGAACGCGGCATGGGCGGCACCTTCCGTGCAACGGATGTAGGCGCATACTTCGGCGAAGCAGGCGTAACGGTGTCTGATCCATTCTTTGGTGGCGAAGGCCCAGACCGTGCGGGATGTCAACACTGCGGCGGATGCATGGTGGGATGCCGTCATAACGCAAAGAATACATTACCCAAAAATTATTTATATTTTGCCGAGAAGAATGGTGCGAAGGTACAGGCAGAAGTTGAAGTTACCGACGTTCGACCTTTGACCTTTGACGATACACAGTCAAAAGTCGAAAGTCAAAAGTCAAGTGCTCGATATGCCATCACCTACCGCACCTCTACTTCCCTCTTCAAGCAAACCCAAACTGTCCACGCAAAGAATGTGATCTTTTCGGCGGGGGTGATGGGAACGATGAAATTATTATTGAACCTGCGTGACGTGAAGAAGTCACTGCCAAATCTGTCAGCGAAACTGGGGACGATGGTTAGAACCAACTCGGAAGGGTTGTTGGGAAGCGTGGCGCGTACATCCGATATTAATTATTCGGAAGGTGTCTCGATCTCATCCATCTACAATCACGATGAGATGACACGCATCGAGCCTGTCCGTTATCCCGATGGCTCGTCGTTGATGCGTTTCCTCGCCGCGCCGTTGATCGATAACAATGTTAGCGTGCCGATGCGTGTTGTGAAATTTTTATGGTGGGCGTTGAGTCACCCGATCGATTTTTTGAAAGCACTGGTGCTGCCAGGCTGGGCGCACAATGTGACCATCCTGCTGGTCATGCAGCACGCGGATAATCGCATGCGCTTCCGCATTGGCCGCAGCCTGTTCACTCTTTTCCGAACAGGCATGGTCGCGGACGAAGAACCTGGCTACGAGATCAACGCGCAGGTGAAAGGCTCGCACGAACTGACGCGTGAATTTGCAAAGCGCACGAATGGCGTAGCGTTGGGCTCGATCGGCGAAAATCTTTTGGGCATGCCCACCACCGCTCACATTTTGGGCGGCGCCCCGATCGGGAAATCCCCCAAAGAGGGGGTTGTTGACGAAAACTTTGCTGTGCATAATTACGCAGGTTTGTACATCATTGACGGTTCGATCATGCCTGCCAACCCTGGCGTGAACCCATCGCTGACGATCACTGCGCTGGCAGAATATGCCATGAGCAGGATCGCAAACAAGGAAAAATAATTTTTACAACGAAACGACCTTGCAAGTCGTTTCGTTGTAAAAATTTTATTGTCAATCCACTTTATCAAAAGGAGAATCCATGCCTGATCTTGAATTGCGTACTTTTTTTAACTTTGATGAGGGTGACCTCTCCGCTAACCGTGCGGGCAGGCTTTCTGAAAAACAGAGCCTGAAAATCAGCAAGGCTGAAAGCGGAGCCAACCAGATCTTCTTCTGGGCTGGAGTGGTTTTTATTTTATTGGCTCTTGCTGGCACGTATGGCATCCTCAAATCAGCAATGGGAGCTGGGATGACATTGACAAATACTTCCGATATCGTTGGTGCCGCGGTTGGCTTTGTGGTGATCTGGGGAATCCTCGGGTTTCTTGCCGTGGGTTCCTTCCGCCTTTCCAAAAGCAAAATGGATTCTTCCGTACAGAAAGTGGAAGGCAGGGTCAATTTTGTGAAGGTGGAAAAACGAGTTCCAAACACGGCCAACACTGGTCCAAAATATAGAACTGAACAGCAATATGAACTGCGCGTGGGGCGCACTATCTTCGAAGATGTGGATGAAGAACTTCCAAATATTATCGAAGAAGGGGATATGTACGCGTTCTATTACACCAAAGAAACAAAAGACATTTTGTCTTGTGAATTTATTTCAAAAGGAAAATAGAAGGAGTTTTTTATGTCTGAGACCAAACTAATGGAACTATGGAATTTTGACGATGCTGACCTCGGAGCAAACCGCCTAGGTCAACTCACTGAGAAACAAAAAAATTATCTCACTGGCGAGCACAAAGGTCAGCGCAATGTATTTTTTGGGGTTGGCGGCGTCGTTGGGGCGATGATCGCAATTGCCTTTTGCTGTCTCCCTATTTTGACGATCGGCGGCAGGACGGTATTGCCAATGATCCTCAGCGGCGATTTTTCAGATATTCAGGAAGTCATTCCGTTTGCTGCAGCAGGCGGAATTGGTATCGGCGCCGTCATTTCTGTGCTTGTGCCAGTTGTGTCAGTTGTGGCAATTCTGGCGATCTATTTTGTGCGCGGAAGTAAAAAAGCGGATATCACAGTCAAGCATGCGAAAGGTACGGTCAAATATTCGTGGGGCACAAAACGTGTCCGCACCCCAGGCAGCAGTGTGCGAAAGTATGAAGATGTGCGCGTTTTGCATCTTTCCTTAAATGACAAAAAATTTGAAGTCCATCAAGACCTGCAAAAGATCATCAAGGAAGGCGAAGCATGGGCTGTGTATTACACCTCTTATCCTTTCAAATTTTTATCTGCCGAGCAGGTAAAATAAGCGCATGACCTTCTCCCCCACGCGCGATTTCGCATTACAACTGGACGCACAAGACCAGCTCGCCTCGTTTCGCGATCAATTCGTCATCTCTAACCCCAACCTTATTTATCTGGACGGCAACTCACTGGGCATTCTGCCAAAGTCTGCACAGGAAAAAGCGAGACAGATCGTAGATGAACAATGGGGCAGAGATTTGATCCGCGGTTGGAACAAAG
>JAVBXV010000184.1 GCA_030824405.1 Anaerolineales bacterium
CGTACGGAATGTCGATCAAAATTAGTCTTGCAACTGCCATCCTTGGAGGTTTGATCGGATTTCTAATCGCATGGGTGGTTTCGATGGGAGGCCTTTCTCCTCGGTTTCGGTTGATCACCACTACCTTCTCAGGAGTTGCCGCAAACTTCGCTGGTGTTCCTCTTGCTTCAGCCTATGTCTTTACCTTGGGGCGTGTTGGTCTTGTTACTGCACTATTTAAGTTTCTCGGGGTCGACCTTTATAAAACTGGATTCAGTCTTTATTCTTTTTTAGGATTGACACTGGTTTATCTCTACTTTCAAATCCCACTAATGGTACTCACTATTCTCCCAGCGCTTGATGGACTAAAGCGTGAATGGAAGGAAGCGGCCGAGAATCTTGGGGCTACTCCCATTCAATACTGGCGCTACGTTGCATTTCCAGTGTTGACCCCATCGATCTTAGGCACAATGATCTTGCTTTTTGGCAACTCGTTCGGCGCTCATGCAACGGCCTATGCGTTGACTGGTGGTCTCTTCAACCTCGCAACGCTCCTTATCGGCCAGCAGATCTCAGGCGATGTTCTGCATAACCCCGGGCTCGGTTATGCGGTGGCAATGGGAATGGTGATCATCATGGCCTTCTCCATTTTTATTTATTCGATCCTCCAGCGTCGCTCAGAAAGGTGGCTGAAATGACAAACCTTCCTGTTCCAGCCACAGTTATGGTTAAGCGCCCAGCCACCAAAAATCGGCTCGGATCTTTCCTGATATTTCTGGTGGTGAGTCTTTATTTTCTTGTTCCACTCGCGGCTACCTTCTACTGGTCATTGAGAGGAGAGAAGGATGTGCTTGGCTTTGAGGCGTATCGAAAATTGTTTGCTGACACCAACTTTCTGCCAGCCTTCAGCGAATCAATTCTCAATGCTGTTGCCACCATAGTTCTCAGTCTGATCATTGTCGTTCCCACTGCTTATTGGGTTACATTACGCTTGCCCAAGCTGCGTCCTATTGTTGAATTTATCACGCTGCTGCCATTCGTGATCCCTGCGATCGTATTGGTGTTCGGTATCATCCGTCTCTACAGCCGCCCGCCGCTGTTATTGACCGCCACCTACGACAGTTCACGCTTTCTTTTGATTTGTGTGTACGTTGCCTTGTCTTTCCCTTACATGTTCCGGGCGGTTGACAATGGACTGAGGGCGATAGATGTCCGCACACTTACTGAGGCAGCTCAAAGTTTGGGGGCGAGTTGGCCTACCATCCTCTTCAAAGTGATCTTCCCAAATCTGCGCGTGGCTCTGCTTTCGGGAGCATTGTTGACTTTTGCCATTGTGATTGGTGAACTTACAATTGCTCTTTATATGGCTCAGCATACCTTGGGACCTTACATGGCAAACCTGACCCGCAGCAAGGTGTATGAACCTTCTGCGATGGCGATCGTAGCCTTTGCCATTACCTGGGCTGCCATGGGAATTATTGACTTTGTGGGTCGGGGTGCTTCCAGACGCGCACAAATGGCTGATACAGATTAAAGATTTCGCGGAGTATCTTGGATGTCTTACTTATCAATTTCACACATAACAAAACAATTTGGCGATACCGTAGTGGTGGACGATTTCAACCTTGATATTGAAAAAGGTGAATTCGTTTCCTTTCTTGGTCCTTCGGGCTGTGGGAAGACTACTACCTTGCGCATGGTGGCTGGTTTTGAGATACCAACATCTGGAAAGATACTACTGGATGGCGCAGATATTACCAACAAGGCCCCGAACCAACGTAACGTAGGGATGATCTTTCAATCTTACGCACTGTTTCCAAACATGACCGTTGCGCAGAATATTGGCTTTGGGTTGAGCGTTCGCAAAGAATCCAAGGAACTGATTGCGCAGCGTGTTGACGAAATGATCAGTTTGATCAATCTTGAAAAACACGCACATAAATATCCCTATCAACTTTCTGGCGGGCAACAACAGCGTGTGTCGTTGGCGCGTGCGCTTGCCATCCACCCGCAGGTGCTTTTATTGGACGAGCCGCTCTCTGCGTTGGATGCAAAGATCCGCATCTCCCTGCGTGCTGAGATCCGTGCCATTCAGAGAAAACTGGGTATCACTGCTATTTTTGTCACCCACGATCAAGAGGAAGCTCTCTCCATCTCCGACCGCATCGTGGTTATGAACTCAGGTTTGATGGAACAGGTGGGAACTCCCTTTGAAATCTATAACTTCCCAACCACAGTATTCTCCGCCAACTTTGTAGGGACATTGAACAACGCATCTGCTGAAGTGGTTAACCCCGCCAAAAGTTTGATCGCCATTAACGGCGTACAGTTTGAATCCGCAGTGGATTTGAAGGGAAGAAAGAAAGGCGACAAGGTTCGCGTTGCCATTCGCCCAGAACGCCTCAGTTTTGCATCTGAACAAAAGAAAGCTAATGTAGTGGATGCGGTCATTGAAAACATCACCTTCCTTGGCTCAGTCGTTCGCATTCAGATCAAGATCGGCGATACGAAATTCAATATGGATACCTTCAACAATCCATTCCTTGAACTGCCTAAGATCGGCTCAAAGGAACAGGTGACCTGCTCTCGTGAGGCAGTCTTGGTATTGGACGAGTAGACGCGGTTAGTGATCAGTTCACAGGGGCGGCCAGATATCATCATGGCCGCCCCTGATTTATTTAAGAGGAATTACCAATGTCCAAAGTTATTCTTGTTCTCTCCGATGCGTTACGCTACGATGTCGCAAAAGACAACATGGGTTTTTTAGGTCATCTTGTTGAAAAGAAGCTTGCCAGTCTTTACAAAATAACGGGCGAACTGCCAAGCATGTCGCGCCCCATGTATGAAACAATTCACACAGGCCTCCCTTCCAACGAACATGGGATTGTGGCGAATTCGATTGTGCGGCTTTCGACCAGGCCCAATATTTTCCAGTCCGTGAGAAGTGCAGGGAAAGTCACTGCGGCGGCGGCGTATTATTGGTATTCCGAGCTTTACAATCGCGCGCCGTATGATCGTGTTGACGACAAGGAGACTGACGACGAATCCTTGAACATCCAGCATGGACGTTTTTATACCGAAGACGAATATCCCGATGTTGAACTCTTTGCAAGTGCGGCACATCTGGTTCGCAAGTTTTCGCCAGATTATCTTTTGCTCCATCCAATGGGCATGGATTATTTCGGCGAAACATATGGCTCTGACACCAAAGAATATCGTAATCATGCCGTGCATCAAGATTCCAAACTTGCCCCATTCATCATGGAATGGAAAGAGCGCGGGTACATTATTTTTGTCACAGGCGACCATGGCATAAACAAAGACGGTGCGCATGGCGGGACAACTCCCGAGCAGCGCACCGTGCCATTTTTTGTGATCCAGCCTCAGGGCGGGGGAAGAGGCGAAGTGGACGAATCCATTTCACATCTGCAGATCGCACCGACCATCCTCAAGTTGTTGAATGTCCCCATCCCCGAGACGATGAAAGAGAAACCGTTAGACTTCGACTAATGCCTTAACCAGTTCGCGATTGAAATCGGGAATGTCCGCCACAACCCGCCCCCAAATTTGGTTGCCCTCACGAAAGGCAGGTTCATCAGCCCAGACCCCGCCCGCGTTGACGAGATCATCCTTGATGCCAACCGAACCCGTGACGCGCTTTCCTTTTTTGATGATGCCCGCCGAGATGGCAGTGGAACCGCCATGACAAATGATGCCGATAATTTTATTGGCATCATCCATTTTCTTGACGAGATTTTTTACAACATCATATCTGCGTAATTTATCTGGAGCCCATCCGCCAGGAATAACAAGCGCGAAGAGTTCATCTGCATTGAGTGATTCGATCAATGTATCTGGTGTGATCTTCGAGCCATTTTTACCGTGCATGGGTTTCAGGTCCATGCTGGCAGAAAGCACCTGCGCGCCTTCTTCTTGCAAACGCATCATGGGGACAAAGTATTCATAATCTTCAACACCTTCAGCGATCAAAAAGGCGATCTTCTTTCCTTGTAAGCGCATCATATTTTCTCCTTGTACATAAATTTATTCACCAATAATTTTAATGAGAACTCTTTTCTTTCTTTTTCCATCGAATTCGCCATAGAAAATCTGCTCCCAGGTTCCGAAATCGAGTTGGCCGTTAGTGACAGCCACCACTACTTCGCGCCCCATCACCTGTCGTTTCATATGTGCGTCGGCATTATCTTCCCCCGTGTCATTATGGCGATAACTGCTGACAGGTTCATGTGGGGCGAGTTTTTCCAGCCACTTTTCATAATCATGGTGCAGGCCGCTTTCATCATCGTTAATGAAAACGGATGCTGTGATGTGCATGGCATTAATCAAAATGAGTCCCTCCATAATTCCACTTTCTTGAAGGTAGGCCTCTACTTGCGGGGTAATGTTTACAAAGCCAAGGCGGGTGGGGAGGTTGAACCAAAGTTCTTTTCGGAAGGATTTCATAGCCATCTCGTGTTATAGATTTTGTTGTCTATAAAGATTTTACTTTACTCCTAGGCATTGAGATAGTTGAATTTCGACTGAAGCGAATTGAGACTGGTCAGTTTCAAGTTCATAAAATCAATTTTGAACCTTTTCGCATCTCGCTGGTACATACCCATCGCATGCTTGTATCGAATCAAATAGGGAAACGAACTAATAAAGAGAGAGAGCCAGTCTACTGGCTCTCTCTCTTTATTAGTTCAGAATCAAATTTAGTTTTCCATTAGCAATGGCGTCACATATTTTTCAAGCATTTCCTGACTGATCTCGCCAACCCAGGCCAGCCGCACAGTGCCTTTGCGATCAATTACGTATGAACTTGGCAGGCTTCCATTGTGAAACGCGTTCATCGCCGCATTTGTAAGATCGAACCAGACCGGATAGGTCATTCCATGTTCTTGAGCAAATGTAAGAACTTCATTTTGAGTTTCGCCAGCTTCGATCCCAATGATCACAAAGCCATCAGGCTCATGCGTTTTATAATACGCCTCAAGTGTGGGAATTTCCGCTTTACAGGGCGGGCACCAGATAGCCCAATTATTGACCAATACGATCTTATCCCGAAAATCGATCAAGGACTCGGTCTTCCCATTTACATTCTGAAGGGAAAGTTCGGGCGCGGGATAATTTACTTCCATTGGAGTAACTGATCTGGAAACAGGTTGAGACGCATCTGTGTTCTCTGTGCCTGGTAACAAAAGAAAAGCTGCCAGGCCAATTAGAACCAAACCGACCCCCAGAATGGACATCAGACCTGGGTTGGAATTATTTTTTCTGCGACGATGATTTTTCTTTGCCATAGGAGGCCTGCGCGATCTTTGGAATGTTTAGTTAACCGCCCGCTTGATTTCTGCGAGTAGATTTTTCTCAGGCACGGCTCCAACTACTGTGCCCATCCCTGCATTGATGACAGTCTGCGGAACACCCCTAACATTGAACTGGTTCGCCAACTCAGGGAATTCTGTCGCTTCGACACCTTCCGCGCGGATCATTCGCGGGTTTTCCATGGCCATTTGATGTGCGAGCAACACGGCTCGCGGACAATGTGGTCAGGTAGGGGTTACGAAAACCTGTAGGTACAGAGGTTTTTCGAGATTTTTTAGGAACTCACGAACTTCTTCGCTAAGGCCAGAGTCGCGGCCTGAAACGAGGATAATGTCATTGATAAGTGTGCCGAATTCATGCCCGGCTGGAATGCCAGAATATTGGATGCCGAAATCGATGACCTGCTCACCATCTTTGGCGGCAATCACGATCGCTGGCGTTTTATCCACGTTGAACCTGGCTGCCATGTCCGCATTATCTTGAAGATTATAAATGCTCAAGCTGACTTTTTCATCAACGGCGGCAATTTCCTCAAGAAGCTGGCGTGTGTCGGCACAGTATTCGCAATTATCCTGTGACCCGAAAAACAGGAGATGTACCGGTTCCTTCATTTGTTCGAATGTTTTTCTGATCTGGCTTACAACTTGTTCGTTGAGAAGCTTTTCCATTTGTATACTCCTAATGTATTTTCCCAGTCTTTGTAGGTTGACAGAGAATGATTATTTATGGAGTTTGGATGCAGACAGGCAGGAAAAGTTACAAACGACAAATCCCCCTTTTTTTGATTTGATGTTTTATTTTGCTGATGGTTTCAAGTACTTATCGAGGTTGAGTCTCTTGAAGAGGCGATCCCGCACATCGTCTGGCAGACCAGTTTGAGGTGCGTTTGAAGCGTGGACTAGGTCAATCGTCTTGCGGGTGGTATCCACAACGATGCGGCAGTCCTCACATTCTGCAATGTGCTTTTCGATCTGTCGGCACAATTCCGCGCCCAACTCACCGTCAATATAATCAGAGAGGGAGCCAAGCAAGCCTTCACAGGTGTTATGGGTTGATTCAGCCATTTGATTTCTCCTTCTTCATTCGTTCGCCGTAATAATAAGATAATTGTTCCCGTAACATTAAACGTGCTCTCAACAAGCGCACCTTGACATTGGATTCGGTGAGGTTAAGTGCGTCTGCTGTATCTTTTATGGACAGGTCTTGAATGTCACGTAACAGGAAAACCGTTTGCAAGTTTTCTGGCAGATTCTGGATGGCATGATCAAGCGCCTGCTTACCTTCGGTGGATAGCAGTTCGTCTTCGGGCAATGCGCCCCAATCTACAAACTGGGTGGGATGGATATTTTCATTTTCGTCACTCGAGTCTGTATCATCAATGTTAACCTCGGGCTTTCCGCGGCGCAGGGTCATCAAGGCTTCATTGACAGCGATGCGATACAACCATGTGAGAACACTGGAGCGCCCCTCAAAAGTGGGAAGGTGTGTCAGTGCGCTAAGAAATGTGTTTTGCAATACATCTTCAGCATCCTGCTCGTTCCCAAGCATGCGCAATCCTAAATGATAGATCGGAGCGGAATAAGCATCCACCAATCGGGCGAATTCCGCCCGATCTCCGTTGCGCAAGGCTTCAATTGAAATATCTTGAATTGTTGTTTCAACCATCATTTGCTATATCCATAATAATTGTATGGGGTAGTATACACGATGGCTGGATGTGTTTCAACTCACAGGTTTGAAAAAATTCAGATGTTTGGATATGGCTGGATAAAGATCAAGCCCGCATCTTTTTTCGACGCAGGCTTGATTCTGATTCAATGGGTTTTTATTCTGGCTTACAAATTTTTTTTCGGTCTGCGGTTCAGAGATTCGAAGCCCATGAAGATGAGTGTGAACGAAATGGACAGCGCACCGAAGATCAATAGCAGGATGCGCCAGTCGAAGACTTGCCACCATGCGCTTGACATTTGTCTCCCCTGTCCCTGTGCAGATTGTTGAGCTCCCTGCAAGTTGGGTTGGGTAACGGAGTTGGATGTAGTGGCCGTTGTGTTATTTCTCATCCACGGCGGACCGCCTCCACCACCTCGGGCGGGCACTGCTACTTCAGGAGCAGTTGCCTCCCACTGGCGGATGAATCCGACAATGGCTTGAATCTCTGCTTCGGTCATGCGATCGCCCCAAACGGGCATGGCGGTGCCAGGCACGCCGTTGGTGACGATCTGCTGAATGGCGATGTCGCTGGTATCGGTCAGGAACGCTTTGACATTTAATGCAGGTGCGCGCTGTGTTCCCTGCCCTTCGGGACCGTGACAACGGGAGCAGTTTTGCGAAAAGAGTTGACTGCCCAACGCGATACTTTCTTCCGTAGTTGGGATGGGCACGTTTGGCGCGGGCAGAATTCCAGCAGGTACTTCGTCCCAGCGTTGAACGAGAGTGATCATGGCGTTAATTTCTTCGGGGGTCAGTGCGTTACTCCAGCCAGCCATGAGTGTGCCAGCGTTACCAAATGTGACGGTGCGAGTCAGTTCGTCTGTGGTTTTCTCGCGGACGATGGGATCGTTCAAAGCAGGTGCAATGCCTGTGCCAAGTCCATCGGCTCCGTGGCAGGCAACGCAGTTGGCGGCGAAGAGGGTGACTGCGGTTTGAAGGGTTGCGCCGTCGGGTAGATTCGCCAACTCGGCAAAAAGAACAGGATCGGGTTCTGTGGTGAACGGAACGAGCGGGGCAAATCCCAAATTGACGACGCGGTCTTGAGTCGCGTTCCAGTCGCCTGCTTGAACCAATCCAACTAATTCTGAAATTTGATAATCGCTGAGCGGTCCGCCATCTTCCTTGCTCCAGGCGGGCATGGCGGTGTTGAAACGTCCGCGTGCGATGGTTTTGGTGAGGTCGTCATAAGCCATCGTTTGCAAGGCTGGATTGTTCAACGGGGGAATTGCGCCGATGCCTTCGCCCGCCAGCCCATGACAGACTGAACAGTTTTCGGCATAAAGGGTCATGGCGTCGTCGAGTTGGATCTGCAGAATTTGAGTCTGCGACTCGGCGATGCGGGTGGGTTCGTTGAGCATGTAAAAGCCAAGCCCGAAGACGATCAGTTGCGTCGCCAGCAAGCCAGCTAAAATTTCAAAGAGACGGGTGCGGTTTGTGGGTATGTTCATAGGTTTTCCTTATTTCATGTCATTGCGAGGGCGCTCTTGTTCTTCGCCCGACATTTGCGCCGCACTGCGTTTGTTGCAGTGCGGTGAGCAACCTCACTGTTTGCATGGAGGTTGCTTCGTCGGGAAGTGCGCCCTCCTCGCAATGACATGCTATGGATAAACAACCTGCGCGGTTTCAAAGGTTTGACGTTCGATCAGGTTGCCTGTGTCCACTTTGATTTGACCTTCTTCAATGCTGACGCCGAATAAATCCAGCGGGCGCGGGGCGGGCGGGTTTTCAACCGTGCCTTGCTGATCGAACTGCGAGTTATGGCAGGGACAAATAAATTTCTGCACGGTTGAGTCCCAAGGGACGGTGCAGCCGAGATGCGTGCAACGGTGATAGACAGCCATTACACCGCCGTCGCCGAGGCGCACAATGTAGAAGCGTCCGTTGGAAATGTGCGTGACCGAGTTGGGTGGGAAGTCGTCCACGAGACCCGCGTTGATGATCGAGCCGAATTCGCCTTCGGTCAGGCGTGGCTGCAGGTAGGCAATGAAGATGCCTGTCGTTTCGAGCAGGGCAAGTCCGCCGAAGAATGCCCAGACAATTTTTAGAAAATCACGGCGGGTGGGGGGAATGGGGGTGGTTTCAGACATGGTTGGTTCCTGTAAATGCAGAATACGAGTGTCCTACTTCCTAATGACCTGCACTCGGCATATCCCACGCCCAGTAGAGCGCCATGCCAGGTCCACGGAAGAAAATGCCGACGATGGTGAGGACGATGAAGGCGGTGAAGAGGAAGGTCGCAATGAATAGCACGCGCTCTTCGGTGTCGGCATGGAAGAATTTGACCGTCCATTCGTCGAGCAGGATGATGGGGAAGAGAATGATCGCCAGTGGAATGAGTCCGTTTGAGAGGAGTGTGTCCCAAGTGGGAAGCCACAGGCTCCAGTTAAGGACAAACTCATCGAGCAGCACCCAGATGGGAGTGAGGATGAGCGCCATGCCGATGGCAAGGACTGTCAACGAACGTCCACGGTGTGAGCGGAAATAAATTCCCACGCTGTTGAGGTGGATGTCAAAAAATGGCAGAAGAAAAATTCCAAGGATTGCCAGACTCGGCAGAATGATCGCGCCGACCAATGGGTGGAAGTGAAGTAATAATTCCTGCAAGCCCATGAAGTACCACGGCGCTTTGGCAGGGTTGGGGGAAATATCGGGGT
>JAVBXV010000365.1 GCA_030824405.1 Anaerolineales bacterium
TGCTTGGTGAATGAGTGCTGTTTCTGTTGTCCCCAGATCTTTTGCATAGATCGGTCTGCCAATTTGCACGCGTACACTCACAGGTTTTTCGTTAAACATTACCATGCCGAGTAATTGCAGGGCAGTGGCAAGTTTTTCTTTTTCGTCTTTTGTTTTTTTGATGTTTAATAACCAATGGTTTGCATATTTATTTGAAACCACGCCGCGAACCAACACAGGCAAAATCGCCGCTTCTGGTGCCATGCGGATGAAGACGCCCACGCTGTCCGTCCAATCTCTTAGGGATTCAACGGCCCCAGGGTAGACATCAGGGTCGGGCTCAATGTGACCTGCGGGGAAGGTGAGGGTTGCGCCGCCGTTTTTCAGATGCGCGCTCACCTGGCGGACGAGAGTCATGCGTTTTGCAGCATCGTCGTGGACATAGAATAATTGTTTGGTTGTGTTGGGGAGTGCATTTAGGAAGGGCCTGTCCAGTGCGATGATGTGCAGATCTTTGCGATTTAATGCGGCGAAGAGCGCGATGGTGTCGGTCATGCCTGGGTGGTTGGATAATGCCAGAAACGCTGAATCAGGTATACGGTCCGCATTAAAGATGCGCATGTCTTTGACATATCTATTTAAGAGGCTGCGTCCACCTTCGTGAAGGCCGTGCAAGCCTGTCTCGATGTCATACTCCACCATGTGTTGCGCAAAAATTTCTGCGGGTTTGCGAAAGAGGTATCGCAAAAACTTGGCGGGGATGGGATGATCCTGCCAGCCGAAGGAGGATACGAGATCATCCAGATTGATTTGTGTAAGGGTTTCAAATTGATTCAATTTTTTTATTTCTTTGCGGTTGCCCACATGTTGAGTATGAATTCAAAATAACCAAATTTTGTTTTGGTCATTTCAAAACCTGCCTGCCCGAAATACCAGCCCAGCAGGGGCAGGGTGTAGGCATAGGCGTGTTCGTGAATTTCCTCGGCGCTGACAAGGTTGATGCGTGCCATGAATTTGAGCAAGCCATCTGACCATGCGGCGGGTGTGGTCAGGATGACCATGCCGCCTGGCTTGAGCACGCGATAAACTTCTTTGAAAAGTTTTGCCATCAGGGATGGGTCGAGATGTTCGACCACTGCAAGCAGTGTGACGACTTCAAAGAAACCATCGTCAAATGGAAGGTGCGGTTCGATCTCCAGATCTAGCGTGAAACTTTCGATCCTTAATTCAGATGCGGTGTTTTGCGGCAGGGGGATCTGGTCGATCGCAAATTTTTCCTTGAAGGAAGTATGCGCCAGAAAATATGGAAATGATCCGCAGCCTACATCAAGAATGCGCCCCTCGCGCAAAGTAGTTGGTATTAATTTGTTGGCTCGTTGTGCGCGCAGATCTGCGAGCAGGGGTTCGAGCAGACCTTTTCCACGCGTCATGCCTGCCATTTAATGGTGTTTCTCCAATTCGATGAAATTAATATTTTTTTACTATATCTTACTTTTTTTATGTGTGCAACGCGGAGAGTACCTGGCTATTCCTGTTCCATGGAAAATTGAAGCGGATATCCTGCGGCATTTGCCAGCGCGTGCGCCTTGTTGACTCGTTTTTCGGCTTCTGATCTGGAGACCGTTTGCACATAAGCTGTGCCAGTGATGTGGGCTTTGAGCATGATGTCCATGGCGTTGGGCGTGCCGAGAAAGAAGATGGTGGTCAGGACGCGCACCACAAAATCCATGGGGGTGGTGCTGTCGTTGTGGATGAGGATGCGGTAAAGGGGTTCGAGTTCTGTGTCGGTTTCTGAGATGATCTGAATTTCAGGGAGGGCATGCATATGTTATGAGTCTTCCTCAATACTATAAAATAAAAGGCCGCGCCTTTCTCGTTGCTTCGCTCAATTTTATCATCCATAACTCTCCCGCCTTTCTGCACATATTCTGCACATCTCCGCATTATCTTAATGGAAATATCAGATCAAGGAGTTTGTAAAATGAATACAGTTTCAAACCTGTTGAAAGACAAAAAAACAAGAAATTGGGCAATCGCAGCCGCGGTTGTGATCGTTGTGATTCTGACCGTAGCGGGCTTTTCTTCTGCCAATGCAGATACTGCCGTTGCGGCAACTGAAGCCAGGGTGGTCGTGCTGGAGGTGGGTGAAACCATTGAAGCCTCAGGTTCGCTGGAAGCTCAACCCTTCGCCAGCCTAAATTGGAAAACAAGCGGTGTGGTGAAATCTGTGAATGTTCAGCCTGGTGATTTTGTAAAAGCTGGCGACATTCTGCTGACGTTGGACCCGACGAGCACATCCGCAAGCATTGTTTCGGCTCAAGCGGACCTGATCACTGCTCAGAAAAATCTGGAAGATTTGTTGAAATCTGGAACAGGTCTTGCCCAGGCGGCCATTGACCTGAAGGATGCTCAGGAAGAATATGATGACAAACTGAGCTACATGAATTATCTGCAGAACGATAAGACCATTCCGTTGACGGAGACACAGGTCTATTTGCAGAAAACTCCGCGCGGATACGAATATGTGTATAAAACCAAAGAACATATTGGCCCTGCCACAGAAGCCATGTTGACCGAGGCCGCAAATAACCTTGCGCTGGCAAAGGGACAGTTTGATGATGCCCAGCGTGAATATGACCGTTTGAACGCTGGCGCTGCTTCACCAGATGTTGTCGCCGCCCAGGCCAAAGTGGATGCGGCGCAGGCGACCGTCAACACCTTGAGCATCGTTGCTCCATTTGACGGCGAAGTGCTTTCAGTGGACGGGCGTGCGGGTGACGTGGTCGATACTGGCGATCTTTCCGTCAACATGGCGGACATGGGTCACTTGTATGTTGAGACGCAGGTGGATGAATCAGATATTGCCACTGTTCAATTGGGCAATCAGGCTGAGGTTACGTTGGATGCGGTGTCTGGAGTCACACTCACGGGCAAGGTGTCGGCGATCAATCCTGTGGGGGAGGTGGTTTCTGGGCTGGTGAAATATAACGTCCGCGTTGAGTTGGATAAAGTTGAAGAGGATATTTTTCTGCCTTTGGGCACCACTGCCAACGTAGTCATTCGCACAAAGGATGCCTCTGCGACGATGGCTGTGCCGATCACTGCAATTCAAAATGATAATGCTGGTGAATATGTGTGGGTCATTCAGGATGATGGTTCGAGCCTGCGGGTGAACATTGTTAGCGGCTCGATCGTTGGCGATCTGGTGGCTGTGACTGGTGATCTCAAAGAAGGCGACCGCTTGCAGTTGTTGAGCAGTAGCAGCTTTGATGCGCCGAATCCAATGCGCGGGGGCGGCTAGAATGATCCAGGCAGATAACCTGACCAAGGTCTATCAGATGGGTGAAAGCGAAGTGCGCGCGTTGGACGGCGCCAGCTTCACCATCGACAAAGGCGAGATGATCGCGATCATGGGGCCTTCGGGTTCGGGCAAGAGTACGTTGATGTCGATCATTGGCTGTTTGGATGCGCCCACCAGTGGAAGTTATATTCTGGATGGTGTGGCCGTTGAAAATATGGATGAGACAAAACTTGCAGAGACGCGCGGACTCAAGATCGGCTTTGTGTTTCAGCAATTCAATTTATTGGCGCGTACCAGTGCGTTGGAAAATGTGATGCTGCCGCTCACCTATGCTGGATATTCTGGCAAGGAACGCCATGACCGCGCCATGAAAGCATTGGACCGTGTTGGGCTTTCACAACGAACTCACCATGCGCCCAGTGAACTTTCTGGCGGACAGCAGCAGCGCGTGGCGATTGCGCGCGCACTGGTGAATGAGCCCGCCATCATTCTTGCCGATGAGCCGACAGGCGCGTTGGACAGCAAGACAGGTGTGGAGATCATGGAACTCTTCCAAAGCCTGCATAAAGATCATGGACAAACTGTGATTTTGGTGACGCATGATGCCTACGTGGCACGTCATACGAATCGAATTATCAAACTTTCTGATGGACATATTGTTTCAGATGAAGTGAATCATAACCCGATCAAAGCGGGCACGCCGCGCGTGGAAGAGTAGTCCGTAGGGGCGACCCATCCAGAGCAATTGAAGGATTCTGGTCAACCTGGGCGGGTCGCCCCTGCGTTGCGTTATAGTGGAGATATAAAAATGTTATTTTCAGAAAATTTCAAGATTGCCATCCGCGCTTTGCGCGCCAATAAAATGCGGTCTGTATTGACCATGTTAGGAATTGTGATCGGCGTGGCGACGGTTGTGGCTTTGCTCTCGATCGGTAAAGGAGCCACAGCCAGCATCACCAGCTCGATCCAGAGCAATGGCTCAAACCTGTTGACGGTATCCCCAGGGAAACAACAGTCTGGCCCTGCTGGGGCGGGCGGGGTTCAACAGGCAAGTTATTTGTATTATTCAGATTATCAATTGCTCCAGCGTTCATTGACGAATAACGTGGCGGCGATCGTGCCCAGTTATCAATCCTCTTATCTTGTAAATTATGGCGATGAAAGTTTTACCGTAAGTGTCAAAGGGGTAACGGAAGATTATCAGGAAACGAATTCCTATGATGTGGCACTCGGCCGCTTTATTTCAGATGGTGATAATAAATCTGAGTCTTTGGTGGCTGTGTTGGGTTCACAAACTGCGGAAGATCTATTCGGCGGTTTGAATCCTGTTGGCAAGACCATTTCGGTCAAAGGCGTCAAATTTGAAGTGGTAGGTGTATTGGCTTCCAAAGGCTCTTCTGGTTTCATTTCTGCAGATGATGCGGTCTTCATTCCATTGGATGCAGGCTACAGCAAATTGTTCGGTTCAACCGCCACCTACAATGATAAAAAGATCGTCAACAGCATCTCCGTCTCTGTTGTCACCACCGAAGCCATGGACACGGTTTCAGCGCAAATTGAATTTTTGATCCGCCGTGCGCATAAACTTACTTCTTCAGACGAGCTGGATTTCAATGTCTTGAGTCAGTCTGATCTGTTGAGCACACTCACCACCGTCACACAAACGTTGACAGTTTTCCTCGGCGCCATTGCAGGCATATCTCTGCTTGTGGGTGGCATTGGCATTATGAACATCATGCTGGTCTCGGTAACGGAACGCACCAAGGAAATTGGGCTGCGTAAAGCTGTAGGCGCAACCAAGAATCAGATCCTCACTCAATTCCTGATCGAAACAATGACGTTGAGCGTGCTGGGCGGCATCATTGGAATTCTGTTCGGCATTGGCATGGCGGCTCTCGTTACATTAAGCGGCGCACTGACCGCCGTCATCACCGCGGATTCGATTTTGCTGGCCTTCACTTTCTCTCTTGCCATTGGCGTGTTCTTTGGTCTATATCCCGCCTACCGCGCCGCGAACTTGCACCCGATGGTGGCGTTGAGATATGAATAGACGATTGACCATGGTCGACCATCTGTCATCCATCGTCAGGAAGATATAATTCACTCATGCCCAAGAAAATCCTCATCGTAGATGATGAACCCCAGATCGTGGAAATCTGCCGAGACTATCTCAAGGCGGCAGGTTATGAAACTGTCACAGCCAGTGATGGCGCACAGGGACTGTCCCTTGCGCGGCGTGAAAAGCCAGACCTGATCGTGCTTGACTTGATGATGCCCGAAATGAACGGCTTGGATGTCTGCCGTATCATTCGCCGCGAAAGCGATGTGCCCATTATCATGCTCACCGCCCGCGTTGAAGAAACCGATAAGCTGATCGGCCTCGAACTCGGCGCCGATGATTACATCACCAAACCATTCAGCCCGCGAGAACTGGTGGCGCGTATTCGCGTGGTCTTGCGCCGTGTAGCCAGTTCACCCGAAAGCGACATCATTCGCGTGGGCGAAGTTGAGCTTGATCGTGCGCATTACGAAGTTCATTTGCCTGATAAAACCATCCAGCTTACATCCACTGAATTTGAAATTCTTGCCACATTGATGAGCCAGCCTGGTCGTATTTTTTCACGCGCGCAATTGCTCACCGCCACGCATGGCGTCACGTTTGAAAGCCTCGAACGCGCCATTGATTCACACGTCCGCAACCTGCGCCGAAAATTGGAACCCGCCGAGTTGATCATCACCGTCCATGGCGTGGGATATAAATTTTATGCCGAGCCAGGTCGAAGCATTGAGGGCTAATATGCATTCATCCGTCCGCGAGATCCGCACCCGCTTGCTCTACCTGCTGGTCAGGGCATTTGTATTCGTCTTACTTTTATCCCTGATCTTTTTTCTTTCCATTGTCAGCTATTATCTAACCTCCCAAACCTCATCGATTCCCATGCCATTCACGGGAGCCATTAAAGGATATTACATTGGCCACGGGAATTGGGATGGCGTTGGAGCCGTCTTCGATACGATTGATGAATTAAGTTCCCTCGATACACTGCTTCTGGATAAAGATCACCGCATCGTACTGGACCGTGATTCTGATCCCGTCTCGACGGTTGGTTCCAGCTATAAACTTAAACCCAATGACTTTGCCTTGAGCCTCGAAATGGGTGGACAAGAGATCGGCTTGTTGGTTATTACTTCACTTTCCCCGTGGAGCAGGTTGGGGATTGCACGTGCGGTGATTTTCCCAGTCAGCTTTATTTCCCTTTTGTTATCCGTCTTTCTTGTGATTGTTGCAACCTTGTTGATTCGCCGTTTCGTCAACCCGCTGGCAGGTGTCATCTACGCCGCGCGTGAAGTGACCAATGGAAAGCTCGGTACGCGCATTTCAAGCGAAGGCCCGCAGGACATGCGCAGCCTTTCAGATAGCTTCAATGAAATGGCATCCTCCCTCGAACGCAATGACCGCGAACGCCGTGAGATGTTCGCAGATATCGCACATGAACTGCGTACGCCGCTCTCCATCATTCGTGGCCGCCTCGAAGGTATTGTGGACGGCATCTACAAAGCGGACGATGGGCAGGTGGTTTCGCTCGCTCTCGAACAGACCTATCTCCTCGAACGCCTTGTGGATGATCTTCGCCTGTTAACTCTCGCTGAAACCCGCCAGTTGCATTTTGAGAAAAAATCTGTGGACCTTGCTCAACTATCCCAGCATACGATCGACATGTTCTCTGCCGAAGCGCAGGAGAAAAATATCTCCCTTGCGCTCGAAAAGGGGGGCGGCAATTACACCGCTGAACTCGACCCGCAACGCATGGAACAGGTTGTTGGTAATTTGGTTGGCAACGCGCTGCGGTATATCCCCGACGGCAGCAAGATATGGCTCACGCTCGAAGAAACTTCAAGTGAAGTAAAACTCTTCGTCAATGACAATGGACCTGGTGTGGCAGAAGATGAATTGCAATATCTCTTCGACCGCTTCTGGCGCAAAGACAAATCCCGTACGCGCAGTGCAGGCGGCACGGGATTGGGTCTGGCGATCGCAAAGCAACTTGTCGAAGCGCAGGGTGGGACGATCGAAGCGCGGATCTTGCCTCAAGGCGGTTTGCAGGTTGTCGTTGAATTGAAAAAATAAATTACTCACCTTACGTACTCAATCGTGTCACCCTGAGCGATAGCGAAGGGTCTCTGTGACAATCGTAGAGGTTCTTCGCTCCACTCACATTGTCTTGATGTACTTTCGGGAGAACGACACCGCGCAAGGTGAGTAAATTACATTGATCTTACGTTTCCCATTCAACAGCACTCTTGTTGGGTTTTAATTTCACTTCCACTTCTGATAACAACTTCTCTGCGGCATGGGTCTGCTCTTTGTCTCCAATAAAGCCGATGCGGTCTTCCGCCTCAAAGATGGTGTGTGACTTTGGGTTTGATATTACCTTTTTGTCGCGCAGGATCGCCACTACAGATGCGCCCGTCCGAGCGCGCAGATCTGCTTCGGTGAGTGTTTGCCCCACGAGCGGGCTGCCTGCTACCAGTTTGATCCATATCACTTCAATGTTGCTGTTGGCGTTGATCATTTCATGCAAGAGACGATGCTCTTCTTCTGTGTTGATCTGCGCATCATAGTGGTCGTGGCGCACGGCATCTGTATAGCGGATGATCTCGTGCAGGGGGAAATCCAGCTTGAGCAGAGTATGGCGTACGATTTCCAGTCCGCCTTCCAGTTCTGGGTGAATGACATCCTGCGCGCCAAGTTGGGCAAGATGACTGATCCCTTCTTCGGTTGTGGCGCGTGCGATGATGGGCAGGTTGGGAGAGAGATCTCGTGCCGCGGCAACCACCAATTCACTTGTGGCTTCGTCTGGGCCTGCAACAACGAGCGCGCGCGCCCGTTCGAGACCTGCGTGAGTCAACACCTCAGAATTGGAGGCATCTCCGTATAAATTGGGCACTCCGCGTTGATTGAGTTCTTCGATGCCTTCAGCGTCCGTGTCAATGACCAGGTGGGGGATCGACGTTTGTCCCAGCAAATTAACAATGTGATGGCCCACTCTGCCATACCCGACGATGACGACATGGCCTGCCATGGGTTCGTCCATTTTTATCGAGACTGTTCTGTGATGATTTATCAGCTGCCATACTGCTGGGAATTTTTGCAGCCATTTTTCGGCGGGGGAAATGAGGCGGAACATCATCGGGTTGATGGTGATGGAGAGCAGTGCGCCCGCCAGGATCAACGAATATTGATCTTGATTCAGTAATCCAAGTTTGATGCCTGCCTGACCGAGAATGAATGAGAATTCGCCGATCTGGCTTAAGCCTGCGGCTACGACCAAAGCGGTGCGCGCCTGCCACGGAAATAGTGTGCCGAGCAGTACTGTTATGACGGTTTTGCCGATCACGATCAATACGGTTAGTGCCAGCACATGGCCTATGTTATTGAAAAGATAAATGGGGTTGACGAGCATTCCAATGGACACGAAGAATAGAACGGCAAACGCTTCGCGAAATGGAAATACATCTGCGCCCACTTGATGGCTGAGCGGTGATTCGCTGACGACAACGCCTGCGACGAACGCGCCCAATGCAAATGAGACGCCGAATAATTCTGCCGCGCCAAGCGCGGTGCCAAGTGTGATCGCGAGGATCGCAAGGATGAATAATTCACGCGAACGGGTGTGTGCGATGCTGAGCAGGATCCATGGGATAAATCTTTTGCCCACAAAGAAAACAAGCAGAACGAATGCAATTGCTTTTACAAGAGTGATCGCGAGTCCCTGCCAGTCGAATTGACCTGTTGCGTTTGCGAGGATCGGCATGAGTACCAGGATCAAAACAGTTGCAATATCTTCGAGGATCAGCCAGCCAACGGCGGCTTGTCCGTGCGGGGTGTTGAGCAGTCCGTTATCTATTAATCCTTTGAGAAGAACGACGGTGCTTGCGATGGACACGGCCAGACCCAGCACAATTCCCGAAGAGATAGTCCACCCCCATACTTGGCTGAGACCAAAAGCCAGCAGAGTTGTCAGCAGCATTTGTCCCAACGCGCCAGGGATGGCAACTGCGCGCACCTTCCAGAGATCGTTCAGCGAGAAATGCAGACCCACGCCGAACATCAGAAAGATCACGCCCAGTTCTGCAAGTTGACTGATCGTTCCCGTATCCCCGACGAACCCTGGAGTGAATGGGCCGATGGCAATGCCCGCAAATAAATAACCAACAATGGTTGGCAGTCCCAATCGGCGGGCAATGACCCCGCCAATGAATGCCACCACCAATGCCACAACGATGTTAATAAGT
>JAVBXV010000296.1 GCA_030824405.1 Anaerolineales bacterium
TTCGCGAAAAGTAAATAAAAAAGTTCCGAGATTGAACATCTCGGAACTTTTTTATTTACTCGTTTTTTTACTTCGGCGAAAATAATATATCTTCCACGGGGGTTTTCATTTGCAGGCGCCGACCCGTGATCTTCATTAGATCTGCCATTGATTTTTTCTTCGTGCCATCCCACAATACAAGATTATCGCGTTGCTTCTTCATGTACTCTTCCAATTTCCCGAAGTCTGAGTAGTTGTCGAAAAAACTTACGAGGCGGCGGAAGAGTTTGGGCATGACCAGGACATCCTCTTGCAGGGTGCGCATGTCGAGCAGGGTGAAATCAGGCGTGCGGTCAATCGACCAGATTCCACGTTTTGTTTTTCTTGCTCTTGTCACCACGGCGCGAATCTTTTCGGCAAAGATACGGTCTGTGGTGGTGTAAAAAGTAGGATAGACCAGCCCCTCGCGTGCCAGTTGAAAATTGAGCGAGTCTTCGATGGGCATGCTGGCCGAGTCCATGATGGTGCCGTCGGTGAGATTGGCCGATTTTGGAAAGACATAGCTCACGGGTCGTCCGAAGCGGTCTGTGGATGCGGAGGCGATGAAGCCTGGCTTGCCGTCGTCTGCATCCACGACCTGGGTCATGCTCAGGCTATACGTCACTGATTTGATGTTGAGCATATCCAATAAAGATTCCAGCGCGGCGATCGCAAAGGCACGTGACTGATGATAGCCTTCGTAATGCGTTTCGAGTGCGTCGATCGATTCGATGCGTAGTTGTTTTTTCTTGGATGCTTTATCGACTGCACTTTCCCATTCGAAGAAATCCCAGTTCTCGGGTTTGTTCGCTTGAAAGCGGATCGAGTCACCATCGGGCTGAAAACCTTTTACGTGAAATGTCCCTGCTATTATTTTGTATTGAGCCATGCTCTGCCTCCTTGTTCGTTTATCCATTATAGGAAATTTCCCAGCCAAAGGCAACTGACTCGCAGTAAAATCACGCCATGCCCATTGTTCGCTTTCCCGCCTTGATGAAATTTTATGTCGACAACCAGAGCGAGTTTCCCATGCCTGGCCGCACCGTTGCTGAAGTGATCCAGAATGTGCTTGCACAGTACCCAACCCTCAAGCCGCATTTGTTTGATGCAGATGGCAACCTGCGCAGGCATTTCAATATTTTTGTGAACGGCACGCACATCCGCGAATTGGGTGGAATGAATGCCGCGCTTGCAGAAGGGGATAAGGTTATCCTGATGGCCTCTGCGGCTGGCGGGTAATATTTTCATTGACAAATCAGGTAAGATACGTAAAATAACGGACATCTAACTCGAAACTATGAAAACATTTAACTGCTCGTACTGCTTGTGTCTATCGCGGGGCTCGTAGCTACCGCCTGAAGTAGACCACTCCGCAGTCAACGGAATCAGACGGTAGAACGACCCCCGCTTGCAAAATTTTGCACAGTGTGGCGTTTGTTCGCCGTCTTTTTGTTTACCCGTTGACTGCTTTTTAATTTAAGAGAACCGATGACTTTATTAGACTTTAGATTAACTGAATCGAAATTTCTTTCTTTGGATGGACTCCCTGCACACGTGGGGAATACGCCTCTCCTTCCGCTTCGCAGACTCAGCCCTGGCCTGTCTCCTCGTACCCAAATATTCGCCAAAGCTGAATGGTTCAACCCTGGCGGCTCCGTCAAAGATAGACCCGCGCTGAATATTATTCAGACAGCCATCCGCAATGGGGACTTGGGTAATGGCAAACGTTTGCTTGATTCCACTTCTGGCAATATGGGCATTTCGTACGCCACCTTTGGCGCGGCGTTGGGAATCCCTGTCACTCTTGCATTGCCCGCCAGCGCCAGCCCCGAACGCATCTCCATTCTCAAAGCTCTCGGCGCGGAGTTGATCCTCACCGATCCGCTGGAAGGTTCAGATGGCGCAATTCTCAAAGCGCGTGAACTGGCCGCAGAAAGACCAGATTTGTATTGGTATGCAAATCAATATAACAATCAGGCGAACTGGCAGGCGCATTACCTGTCCACGGGGCCAGAGATTCTCTGCCAAACCAACGAGCAGGTGACTCATTTTATTGCGGGTCTGGGCACCTCTGGCACGTTGATGGGCACGGGACGTTATCTGCGTGAGCAATTGCCGAATGTGAAAGTGTTGGCGTTCCAACCCGATGCACCTTTCCACGGATTGGAAGGACTCAAGCACATGCCTAGTGCGATCAAACCTGGAATTTATGATGAGTCATTCGCTGGCGACCCGCTCCCAGTTAAGACTGAAGCGGCGCACGAGATGGTGCTGCGTCTGGCGCGTGAGGAAGGTCTCTTCGTGGGCATCTCCTCTGGTGCGGCGGCAGTCGCTGCGCTTCAAGTGGCAAGTGAATTGGAAGAGGGCGTGGTGGTGACGGTGTTTCCTGATGCTGGTTATAAATATTTGAGCGATAAAGCTCTTTGGGAGGGGAAGTAATGCTGGCTATTTCAAATGATCTTATTGAACGCATCAACACGCATGTTGAAGAAGCGTACCCTGAAGAGGGTGCTGGTTTTTTGCTGGGCGTGGACGGGGAGGTAAAAGAAATTTTGCCTTTGCCAAATGCGCGCGAAGATGAAGCGCGTCATAATCGATTTTTATTTACGCCCGAAGATTATCTCAAGGCTGAATTAAAAGCGGACGGCCTCGGCTTAAGTTTGATCGGCGTTTTTCATTCGCATCCTGATTGCCCGAACGTGCCTTCTGAATATGACCGTGAGTGGGCGCAGCCATTTTTCTCCTACGTCATCACCCGCGTGGATGCGGGCAAGGCGGTCAATCACCGTTCGTGGAGATTGGTGGAAGACCGTTCGAAGTATGACGAAGAAGAAATAAATTTTTCATAATATCGAATATTCTTAAAAGAGAAACGAGACATTAATATGACATCACAACCCTTACAAAGAGTGGATCACTCTGCATTAAAGACAAATCAATTGTTTATCATCGCGTTGAATTTTCTCGCGTTTGTTTTGAACCTGCCAATTCTCGCGGCGTTTGTCGCGTTGGTGATGGGCGTCGGCGCTGTTTTGAAAACACCAGGCTTTGGCGCGATCTACAAATACATCCTCAAGCCGCGTAGATGGATGAATCCCGATGTGCTCGAAGACAATCCCGAACCGCATCGCTTTTCACAGATCGTTGGTTTTGTGTTCATGGCTGCAGGTTCCACTGCGTTATTTCTTGGCTCTACTATTCTCGGCTGGGCATTGGTGTGGATCGTTGTGGCGCTTGCATCTTTGAATGCGTTCGGCGGTTTCTGCGTGGGCTGTGCGATGTATTATTGGCTGGCGCGTTTGCATGTGCCAGGTTTTGGTAAGCAGGCGCCCGCTGGTACATTCCCTGGTATGAAACCCAAAGCGAGAGGTGCTGTATGAGTTCAGATATTTTGTTGCGGTTTGCGTACGCAATTGGTATTATATTTTTAGGTGTTGGCGCCTATTGGCTGTTGAGCCAGCGACTGCTGGCACGCGCTGGGAATAATATAAATTCCCTCTTGAGCCCATTGCCCAACAAGCCCACGATCGTTTATTTCACCACGCCAGATTGTGCTCCCTGCAAAACCGTTCAACGCCCCGCGCTCGAAAAGTTGGCCAGTTTGCTCGGCGAAAAATTACACGTGATCGAGATCGACGCCACCGAACGCCCCGACCTCGCGAAGACCTGGGGCGTGATGAGTGTGCCAACTACATTTTTGCTCAATGCGCGCGGTGAAGCACGGTATGTCAACAACGGCGTCACCCGTGCTGAGAAGTTGATGGAACAGATACTGACGTTATAAATAAATACGGTGGTGAGTGCGGCGGGTGTTTTTCTCGTCTGCATCGAAGCCGCTAAAAATATAAAAAACTTTAGGAGACACTACATGCCTGTTTTACGAATCCCTACTCCATTGCGTGCCTACACCAATGGACAAGCCGAAGTAACCGTCAGTGGCGCGAATATTTCTGAAGCACTTGTTGATCTGACCAGCCAGTATCCCACCATCAAGCCGCATCTGTTCAATGATGATGGCGGCTTGCGCCCGTTCGTGAATCTATTTGTTGGCGAACACAACATCAAAGACCTTCAAGGCGTGGATACGCCCATCAAGGACGGCGAGAAGATCATGATCATCCCGTCCATTGCAGGAGGCTAACATGCTGCCCGAACTCAATCACGAAGAGATTTTGCGTTACTCGCGTCACCTGCTCATTCCCGAAGTGGGATTGGAAGGTCAACGCAAGCTGAAGAATTCGTCCGCGTTGATCGTGGGAACTGGCGGGTTGGGATCTCCAGTGTCGCTGTACCTTGCTGCGGCGGGTGTGGGGCGCATTGGCCTTGTCGATTATGACACGGTTGACTCATCCAATCTTCAGCGCCAGATCATCCACGGTACATCCACGATCGGTAAATTAAAAGTGGACAGCGCCAAAGCCAAACTGCTCGATCTGAATCCAGACATTCAAGTGGATGTTTATAACGAGCCCTATACTTCTGCGAACGCATTGCGCATCGCAAAAGATTATGACATCATCCTTGATGGCACGGATAATTTCCCGACCCGTTACCTGACCAATGACGTGGCTGTTTTTCTTGGCAAGCCGAATGTGTACGCATCCATCTTTCGCTTTGATGGGCAGGTGAGTGTCTTCTATGCCAAGGAAGGTCCATGCTATCGCTGTCTCTTCCCCGAGCCGCCTCCGCCTGGTCTTGTGCCTTCGTGTGCCGAGGGCGGTGTGTTGGGTGTGCTGCCTGGCACCATCGGAACTTTGCAAGCCACCGAAGCCTTGAAAGTTTTGCTGGGTATTGGTGAGCCCATGATCGGCCGTTTGCTTTTATATAACGCGCTCGATATGTCTTTTGATTTCGTCAAACTTAAAAAGAATCCCAACTGCCGCGTCTGCGGACCGAATGCTGACATCAAAGAATTGATCGACTACGAAGAATTCTGCGGCGTCCCCAGCCATGACCACGAAGAAGGTTCCGCTGGTTCAGGCCTGGACATCAACGCTGTGGAATTAAAGGATCGCCTCTCGCTTAACTCAAAGTTGACTCTGCTCGATGTGCGTGAACCTCACGAGTTGGAGATCTCTGCGCTACCGAACGCGGTCAACATTCCACTCGGTCAACTGGCGGGCCGCCTGGCTGAATTAAACAGCGCCGATGACATGGTGGTCTTCTGCAAAGGCGGCACCCGTTCCGCGCGTGCATTGGAGTTACTCTCAAGCGCAGGCTTTAAGAAAGTAAAGAACCTCAAAGGCGGAATCAACGCCTGGGCGAAGGATGTCGATACGAAGCTGCCGATTTATTAGTGAAAAGTAAAAAGTGAAACGTGAAAAGAAAAACTCCCGCCAAATGTTTTGGCGGGAGTTTTCTATATGTCTGTTCGTAAAAGACGGTAAAATACCCCTCAACCAAGGAGAGAGAATGATCGAATTAAAAGAATCAAAAGAGAGAAGAGTATTCAACAACGTCCTCGGCGCGATGGGCAATACGCCGTTGGTCAAACTGGAGCGCATTGGCAGGGATTTGCCCGTTCCGCTGTACGCAAAATTGGAATTTATGAATCCAGGCGGTTCGGTCAAGGACCGTGTGGGGGCGAATATTATTGAACAGTACGAGAAGCGCGGAGAGATCAAACCTGGCGGCACGATCGTGGAAGCCACGTCTGGAAATACAGGCGTAGGGCTGGCGATTGCCGCAGCATTGAAAGGCTACAAAACCATCTTCGTCATGCCTGACAAGATGAGCAACGAAAAGATCTTATTGCTGCGTGCCTATGGCGCGAAGGTCGTGATCACACCCACAGAAGCTGGTCCCGGTGACCCGCGTTCTTATTATGAAGTAGCCAAAAAATTTGCGCGTGAAGTCCCCAACGCGGTGCTGGCAAATCAATATCACAACCCCGATAACGCAAAGACTCACGAAATGACCACTGGCCCCGAACTGTGGGAACAGACCGAAGGCAAGCTGACCGATGTCATCATTGGCATTGGCACAGGCGGAACCATCTCAGGTGTGGGGCGTTATCTCAAATCCAAGAATCCAAACATCCAAATTGTAGGCGTGGATATTGAAGGCTCGATCCTGACTGAGATCTGGCAGAACAAAGGCGTCATTCCTCCAGGCGCATATCCCAAGACCTATAAAGTGGAAGGCATCGGTGAGGACTTTTTGCCAGGCGCAATGGATATTTCAGTTGTTGATGCAATTGAACGCGCGGGTGATCGCGAGTCGTTTTTGTGGGCGCGTCAACTTGTTCGTCAGGAAGGTATTTTTGCGGGCGGTTCTTCTGGCTCCGCGATTGCGGGCGCGCTTAAGTATTGCCGCAAACTGCCTGCGGGGCGCATCCCCGTGGTCATTCTTCCTGATTCAGGTTCACGTTATCTTTCGAAATTCTACGACGATAAGTGGATGCGCGAGTTCGGCTTCCTCTCGATGGAATTCGGCGAAACCGCTCTGGGCGATCTTATGATGGCCAAGCCAAACAAGGCATTGCAAACTGCCGCGCTGGGTGACTCGATCCGCAAGGTGGTGGCGGTCATGCATCAGCATGGCGTTTCGCAAATGCCTGTGGTCGGCGCAGACGGCATGTTGGCGGGTCTCATCGAAGAAGTGGACTTGCTCAATAACTTGCTTGAAAAACACGAGCACAGCAATGATGAAAAAATTGACGGGCTCGTTCAGCATGCAGGCGCGGTCTTCCCACCTGAAACTCCGCTCGAAGATGCCATGCCTTCCTTGACTGCGGGCTACGCCTTGATCATCGTGGATAACAGCAAACCGATCGGCATCCTCACCAAGATCGATGTGTTGGATTACGTGGCTGGAAAGATATAATTTTTAGCGGCATAAAACAGTCCCTGAATTTTTCAGGGACTGTTTTGTTTAATGGGTACATTCAAGTAGAAAATTGGTGCTTGAAACAGAACAAATTTTCTACTATAATATTTCCAACAGATTGGCGTGTGCCGATCAATTTTAAAGTTGGAGGATGAGATGGATCTTGGTTCTATTAATTGGCTGGCTGTAGTTGTGTGTGTTGTCGTGAGTATGATCAGCGGTTCTCTTTGGTACAACCCAAAGACTTTCTTCCCCGTCTGGTGGAAGGTGGTTGGGGCAGGCCGCGAACAACCTGGCATGGAAAACATGGGCATGACCTGGGCCTTAACTGTGCTCGCGTCACTTGTCCAGGCGGTTGGCATGGCGTTCATGCTCAATGCTTTGGGCAGCACCACTGCGGGCTCAGGCGCCATGTTCGGTTTCATGTTCTGGCTTGGTTTTGTTGCACCCACGTATTTGGTCAATAAATTATTTGCGGGTCATGGCCTCAAAATTTGGGCAATTGAAGTCGGCAACCATTTGGTTAACTTTGTCCTCTTCGGAGCCATATTGGCCGCATGGCGTTAAGCAAGGTCCCCGCGCGGGCGTGAAGTAAAATAAGTGGATGGCTTAAGCCATCCACTTATTTTTTTGAGGAGAATTATGATCCGTCCATATCGTGAAGAAGATTTTGAAACCGTTACCCAATTTTGGTTTGCCGCCATGGATGTTGCCATGCCAGGCCTGATCACGCGCATGGGCCACACGCTGGAAGATGCGCGCGGCTATTTCAAGAATGTCGTTACTGTGGAAAATGATTTATTTGTTTATGAACTGGATGGCAAACCCGTTGGCTATCTCGCCCTCGCAGATGAATTTATCGACCGCCTGTATGTTGACCCCGCCTATCACCGCCGCGGCATTGGTCAGGCGTTGCTCGATCATGCACGCACGCTTTCGCCAGATCACCTGTGGTTGTACACGCATGCTGCCAATAAAATGGCGCGCGCGTTTTATGACAAGAATAAGTTTGTCGCAGAAAAATTTGGCGTCAGCCCTGCGCCAGAATCTGAACCTGATGTTGAATATCACTGGCGTTCCACTTCGTCCTGAGCGAACGGCAGTACAATAAAATATGCGTCCAACTTATCTTGAAGTTGATCTCGATCAATTAAAAACAAACCTTGAAAATATCCGCGCCCATGTTGCGCCAGCAAAAGTGTTGGTTGTGCTCAAAGCCAATGCGTATGGTCATGGCGTCGATGGTGTTGCGCCGTTCATTGCGCCCTTCGCCGATTACATTGGCGTGGCGTTGGTTGAAGAAGCCATCCACATTCGCAGCCTGGGAATTGCGACTCCCATCCTCGTTATGGGCGGGACTCTCCCCGAGCAGTTGCCTGATTTTTTTACATACGACTTAACCCTCGCCGCTTCATCACCAGACCTGTTAACTGCTGCTGAACAACTGGCAGTCTCCACCCGCAAGAGACTCAAAGTCCACCTGAAAATTGACACGGGTATGGAACGTATTGGCGTGCGCGAATACGAAGCTGAGCCTTTCATCGAAAAGTCCTTAGCGTGTAGTCACCTGGATATTGAGGGAATATTTACTCATTTTGCGAACTCAGAAGTTGCATCATCGCCAGAGAATACTTCGGGCGATGAGCATCCTCGCAATGACATGGTGAGTGCCGCACTCCAGCTCGAACGCTTTGAAGAAGTACTCTCCATTTACGAAAAGCGCAGCGAGCCGCATCCACGCATTCGGCATACGGCGAATTCGGGTGCAATCTTGTCATTGCCAGAAAGCCATTACGACATGGTGCGGCCAGGGGTTTTATTTTATGGTGTCTATCCTGGGCGCAATATTGCAAAGACAATTGACGTTGCGCCTGCGCTTACATGGAAGTCTAAAGTGTCGTATAGCAAGGTCACACTGCCGGGGCGTGGAGTCAGCTATGGGTCGTTGTGGCAGGCTGACGGCGCGGTACGGATCGCTACTGTCCCATGCGGGTATGCGGATGGATATTTTCGTCGCATGACGAATCAAGCGAGGGTAATCATCAATGGAAAAGAGTATCCGCAAGTGGGGCGCATCTGCATGGACCAGTTTATGGTGAATGTTGGCGGGGACGATGTGAAGGTGGGGGACGAGGTGACTCTGCTGGGGGCGGGGATCACTGCCGAAAACCTGGCCGATTGGACAGGTACGAATGAATATGAAGTGATGACGAATATTAGCGCGCGTGTACCGAGGGTTTTTGTGAGTGGGGTACAATAGGCGAACTATTTTGAGATTGAGGTGTGAGTTGAATTCGAAGGTAAAAGATTATTTGGTATTGGTTGGAGTGGCTGGGGGTATCGTTGCGCTCGATCAATGGACAAAATGGCTGGTACGAGAAAATATAGAGTTTGGCGGACAATGGCTGCCAGATTGGTTGAGCTGGCTGGCTCCTTATGCGC
>JAVBXV010000294.1 GCA_030824405.1 Anaerolineales bacterium
CGCGGCGTGGACTCGTACTCGATGGTCTGCTCCGAAAAGGAACTCGGCATCACAGACGAAAGCGACGGCATCATCATCCTCGATGACGATGCTCCCGTGGGCATGCCGCTTGCCGATTACATCGGTGACGCGGTTTTGGATATTTCCATTCTACCGAACATGGCACGCAACGCAAGCGTCATTGGCATTACACGAGAACTCGCCGCACTCACTGGCCGCAAGTTGATGAAGCCAACCATCGAATTCAAAACATCTGGCGCATCGGTTGCAGATTCAGTGGAGATCGAGATTACCAACTCCGAACTCAATCCGCGCTTCGTGGCAGGGTTGATCCGCAATGTGGAGATCAAGCCAAGTCCATACCAAATTCAGCGCAGACTCAAACTGGCAGGCATCCGCGCCATCAACAATATCGTGGATGCGACCAACTACGCCATGCTCGAACTCGGTCAGCCTCTGCACGCCTTTGATTATGATGTAATGAAAGCACGCGCTGGCGATAAGAAGATCAAGATCAGCACCCGCACCGCAAAAGATGGTGAAAAGCTCACCACTCTTGATGGAGTTGAACGCAAGCTCACTTCCACAAATGTGCTGGTCTGTGACGAAAAAGGATCGCTATCCCTCGCGGGTGTGATGGGCGGCTCTGAATCTGAAGTGTATGATGCTTCCAAAGAAGTGTTGGATGCAAAAGGCATCGAGACAACACCTGGTGAAATGCCGCAAGGAAAAATTACTTCACGCGGAAAGAGCACCGTCAACGTTCTGCTCGAAGGCGCGGCATGGAACTTCATCAACATTCGCCGCACAGCCAAACAGCACAACCTTCCTTCCGAAGCATCCTTCCGCTTCTCTCGCGGCGTGCATCCTTCGCTTTCCGAGCAAGGCGTCAAACGCGGACTTCAATACATGGCTGCATGGGCTGGCGGCGCAGTTGCCCCAGATCTTGTGGATGCATATCCGCTCAAGCCAAAAGATTCAGTTGTGGATGTCACCACACAGGATGTCAAACGCCTGCTTGGCATTGACCTCACACTTCAACAGATCGCCGAGCTTCTCACTCACCTTGAATTCAAGTGTGAAATAAAAGGTGACAAATTACAAGTCACCGCGCCCGATCATCGCATGGATATTGATGAAGGCGTCGTCGGTCTCGCCGATGTGCTCGAAGAAGTTGCGCGCAGCTACGGCTACGACAACATCCCCACCACCAGCATGGCCGATGCCCTTCCTCCGCAGGTTGGCAACCCCGTCCACGAGTGGGAGGAACATTTGCGCGATCTGCTCGTCGCTGTTGGCTTGCAGGAAATCGTCACCTATCGCATGACCTCGCCCGAACGCGAAGCGCGATTAAACGCAATTGAAAATTATGTCCGCATTGCCAATCCCATCGCACCCGAGCGAAGTGTTCTGCGCCGCAGCCTGCTCACGTCTGTGCTTGAAATCGCAGAGAAAAATGCGCGCGCCGAATCGATCGCGTTGTTTGAAGTCGGTTCCGTCTTCGAGCCCAACGGAAATGATCTGCCCTTCGAGCCGCGCAAACTCGCTATCGTGATGACAGGTGCCCGCCTCGCCTCCGCATGGGATGTAAAAGACGCGCCCAATTTTGATTTCTTCGATATGAAGGGACGCCTCGAACTCCTTTTGAGCGGGCTGCGCCTCACAGACATTTCCTACGCTGCCGCCGAATCCACTCCCTACCTGCACCCAGGCAAAGCTGCCGAAGTCAAAGTGAATGGAAAGGTTGTGGGCGTCTTCGGTGAATTGCATCCGCTGGCAAAGGAGAAGTTTGAGTTTGGCGACTCCCCCATCATCGTCGCAGAGTTCGATCTCGACTTGATGCGAAAATTGAATCCCACCTACGGAATCAAATCCGTCCCTGAGACACCACCCATTTATGAAGACATCGCTGTCATCGTGGATGCCTCAGTGGAAACTGCTGCCGTCGAAGCATTGATCAGGCAGACGGGCGGAAAGACCGTCACCAACGTCCGCTTGTTCGATGTGTATGTGGATGAGAAAATCGGCGTTGGGAAAAAGTCTCTGGCGTACAGTCTCACGTATCAATCTGACAAAACAATGACCGATGCCGATGCCGCCGCGATCCGCAACAAGATCGTCAAACGGCTGGAAAACACAGTTGGCGCGAAGCTGAGAAGTTGATGGTTGAGTAGCCGAAAGGCATATCGAAACCAGTACCAATGGGATGCAGGCAAAACTTGCATCCCATTTTTTATTCTTGTATACTTGGAAAAATTTTATCAAGGAGAAAACAAATGACCAAAAACACCAGTATGATCATCACCGTTGTTCTTGCATTATTATGTTCCTGCTGCAGTTTATTCACCTGCATTATGGGTTTCGGCGGCATTACCGGAAACGGCACCTACACTGTAGGCGGCGCAGAACAACCCATGCCCCCCGTTGCAGGATACGGACTTCTTTGTGTGTCGATTATCTTTATCCTCGTTCCGATCATCGCTGGCTTTTTCCTGCTCCGCAAGAAGCCAGAGACCATGCCCATCAGCGACGAACCCACACCACCCACTTCACTGTAGTAATAAAAAAATTCCCCGCAAAATTGCGGGGAATTTTTTTATTCTATTGGTTCACATTAATGCTAAGGGTCATCTTGCAAAACTCTGTCTTACCTGCTTTGATCACCCAGGTGGTGGAGTATGTCCCTCCAGTGGACGGGACTTTCATCTCCACCTTGAGTTCTATTTCACGACCAGGCGAAACCGAACTTTCAAAATCATAAGCCCCAGATTTATGAAGCTTGTCACCGCTTTGATAGCGGTAATCTGTGTTATTCGAATCCCACATGGCAGTGCCCGCATTGGCCACCTGCCATGTCATCACGAATTCATTGTTCACAGAAAACACTGCGCCGTCTGCTGGAGTCTTGGAAACAATTTGACAGTCATATTTCAACCCTGAGGTTCCCAGTGCCCGCGTTGCTGTTGCAACTGTGGGCGTGGCCAGAAGAAAAACGAATGTTGGCGTGGGCGTTTGTGTCTCGGTTGGGACGGCAGTTGCCGTCAATGTGCTTGTGGGAGTTTCTGTGGGAGTGATAAAAAACGCGGTCTGGGTACTGGCCGCATCTGCAGTTTGTACGATCACAGTATTAATGGAGTTGGGGTCAAATGTGGGCACAGGGACAGATGCCGGTGCAATAGCACAGGCCAGCACGATTGCCGTTATCAGCAGGGAAGCAAACGTCCTGTAGTTGCGCCTTAACATAAATATTCTCCAAATCCTTTTTACTTTACGATGATCGCTACGTAGGGATAGCAGAGTTGCGCAGTTCCACTGCCAGACACGGTCCAGGTCATGACCTGAAAACCTTTATCGGCGGGCGCAGTGCCATCCAACACAATTTGATATTGCGCGCCTGGTTTCATTTCAACTGGGATCTCAACAAGTGTGTAACCAGCCATGTTGGGGCCGCTGAAATATTTGACATCATAACCAGGTTCCCAAGTTTTGGTGCCGGTGTTGATAATAGTCCACTTAATATCAAAATCGTCGCCGGGGTTGAATTCGGTATTGTCAAAAGGACGACGACCCGCGATATCGCAGGAGTAATCAAGCTTACGAATTACGCTGCCACCACCGCTAGAGGGTGGAACTGGCGTAACTGTGAAGGGAGCCAGAGCGGTCAATGTGGGGAAGGCAAGTGGAGTGCTGGTTGGGGTGGTTGTCGTATCCACTTCAAGGGTTGCAGTTGCAAGCGGACTTTGTGCCTGCACGGTCAACGCCACAGACTCGGCGATCTGTTCCTGGGCAGCCATGGTTTGTGCCACAGCGGTATTGATCTGTGCCTGCACCTCTTCTGCACTCTGGCCGGGCAAACAGGAGGCCACCAGAAAAGCGAGCACGACCAACAACATTAATTTCTTTTGCATATATTTCTCCTTCGATACTTGATCTTAGCAAATTGCGGGTTTATCCAACCCTGAGATTCTTCAATCGATAACTTTATACCTCAAGAAATGCCTGTAATGTGATTCTTTTAATCTTTACAGCCATTTCTTGAAATTACAGCAGGGGCAGCCTTCCAACAGAAGGATTGCCCCTGCTGCTTAAAGGTTACTCGGTTGGTTCACTTGAGCCAATGCCCAACGGTTTCCACTTGTTCTCATCCTTCAAGCGGTGTTGAAGGCCGCCACGTTCGTGGAGTTCATCAAAACCTTGAGGCTTAATAAACATTTGTTCCCCATCCAGCAAACCAGTCAACCCGGCCTGACCAGGTTCGGGCCGCTTGCTGAGACAGAATTTACATGTCTTCGGGTCATGTGACTTGTATTCAGTGGGCTCTTCATACGAAGTGACAAAACCTTCATAGTTGCGGACGATGACCTTGTGGTCAGACATGCTCAACAGGTAGTTGGGCATGACAGGAATCTTACCACCACCGCCAGGCGCATCCACAATGAATTGTGGAACGGCGTACCCGGAGGTATGCCCGCGCAGGCCTTCGATGATCTCAATGCCTTTGGCAACGGGAGTGCGGAAATGGCCAGAGCCTTCCACGAGATCGCATTGATACAAATAATAGGGGCGCACGCGAATGCGCGTGAGCTTTTGAACCAGTTCGCGCTGCATGTGAACGCAGTCATTCACGCCTGCCAACAGCACAGATTGATTTCCGAGTGGAATGCCGGCACGGGTCATTCGGTCACAGGCTTCGGCAAGTTCCTTTGATATCTCATTGGGATGATTGACGTGAATATTCAGCCACAATGGGTGGAACTTGGCGAGCATATCGCACAGTTCCTGAGTGATACGCATTGGCATAAAGACAGGCACACGCGAGCCAATACGAACGATCTCAATGTGCGGGATCTCGCGCAAACGGGTCAACAATTCTTCGAGAATTTTTGGCGCCAGCACCAGCGGGTCACCACCTGAGAGCAGCACATCACGGACTTGCGGTGTGCGCTTGAGGTACTCGATCTGCAGCTCAAAATCCTGACGATTAAAGGTCTGGCCAGGATCACCCACAATGCGGGAACGGGTGCAATAACGGCAATAGGACGCGCACTGCGTCGTTACCAGCATAAGCACTCTGTCAGGATAACGGTGAACAAGCCCTGGCACGGGAGAGTGGCGGTCTTCCGCGAGGGAATCCTCCATCATTGAAGTGAACGCATTCAATTCCTCTGAAACAGGAATGATCTGCTTGCGGACGGGGTCATTTGGGTCTTCAGGGTCGATCAACGAAATAAAATAAGGGGTCACATCCACACGGAACAAGCCCTGTGTTTGCAAAGCCTTGCGTTCGGAATCAGTGAGAGCAATTACTTTCTCGATATCTTCTGCGGTATTTAAACGGTGACTCAACTGCCAGCGCCAGTCGTTCCACTTTTCATCGGGAACGTCGGCGTAGATGGGAGCTCGTTTCGAAATAATTGGGGTGGGCATTTTTCCTCCGAGTATTCTAATTTGTCTGATTATTTTTAAAGGGGAAGGGACACGTTATAAAAATAACTGTGGAGGGTCGTGATCTGGCCGAAAAAAGCCAGCAAAATAGTTAAAGTCACAAATCATGTTCAGTATTGTAAGAGCAAACAAAAAGACGGTCAACCTGCCTGTTGTTGGGCGGGCGGGATGCGGTAGAATCAGGAAAAATGGAGGCTTTTATGGAACTCGCCGCAACTCATGGACTTTGGGCTGACCTGCATCAACCGAACCTTTCCCCCGCTGAGGCAGATTTCTCCGTCATTGGCATCCCCTTCGACGGCCTCGCCAGCGCCCGCACAGGCGCCGCACAGGCGCCAGAGAAAATTCGCTTCTGGTCACAGCATCTAACCCCTTATAGTGAAGACCGCACACGCCTCAAGAGTATTCGCGTGGCCGATCTTGGCGATATCGCCATCACACAGCCTTCCATTGATTTTCAACTGGTGCGTCAGCGTGTGGTCACCCTGCCCAATGTACCGATCCTGCTTGGCGGCGACCATTCCGTCAGCATCCCCATTCTGCAGGGACAGCGTGAACGCTTCAAAGACAAACGCCTCGGCCTGCTCTGGGTGGATGCACATCCCGACCTGTGTGACGAATTCAACGGCTCGCGCTTATCTCACGCCTGTGTTCTGCGGCGCGGACTCGAAGCAGGCATTGAGCCCTTCGACATTTGCATGGTGGGCTTGCGCTCATGGGAAGAACAGGAAATTGACCTGATCGAAAACGGCGGCATGCATGTCTACACCGCCGCAGACGTTGCCGAGCGCGGCATGAAAAAGATCGCCGACAGCATTTACAACATCCTCAACGACTGTGACGCCATCCACATTTCACTAGACATTGACTGCCTCGACCCAGCCTTTGCGCCTGGCACGGGCATCCCCGAAGCTGGCGGGCTCACCTCTCGCGAAGTCATAACATTGATCAAATCCCTGCAGGGTCTGCCGCTCGTCGGCCTGGACGTGGTTGAAGTAGCTCCACCGATCGACCCTTCCGATGCCACGGTCTTTGCCGCGCTGAGGATCATCATGGAATATATTGCAGTGTTTGCCCGCGAGAAACAAAAGTAGAAAATATCATGGAAAAAAATTCGTTGGAAGTTTCGCACGATCAAGCCAACAACCGCTTTATCGTAATAAGTGAATCTCATACCGCCGTACTGGAATACCGCCTGCACGCGAACACCATCCTTTTTACCCACACGGGCGTCCCGCCAGAATTGGAAGGCAGGGGAATTGGAAGAATGCTGGTAAAGACGGGGTTGGAATATGCGCGCAACAACAACTTAAAAGTGGAAACACTCTGCTGGTTTGTCAGCAAATATATTCAACGCCACCCTGAATCTGTAGATTAAATTTTCTTATTTTCTTTTCGTGCTTGAACCACGCGCGATCAAAGAACCTTTTAAGGTCACAGTCTCTGGCGAGCGTGTTGGCTCCTGAATACGGCGGAACAACAACTCAGTGGCTATACGCCCTATTTCTTCGGTGGGTTGTGCCATTACTGTGATCGGCGGGTCCACCAAAGCATCCCATGTTGTTTCATCAAAACCAACCAAAGCCACTTCATTGGGCACGGATATTTTTTTATCGCGCATGGCCTGAAACGCGCCCGCCGTCAACAAACTATTGCTTGTAAAAATTGCATCAGGGCGGTCAGCTTGCTCCAGCAAAGCCAGAGTTGCATCATATCCCTGCTTGATACGCGGTGAAACAAAATGCACACCCACAGGATTCAAATGATGTTCCTGCAACGCCTGAAGGAATCCACGATGACGGTCCTGGCCTGTGGTGCTGGCATCGCCAAATAACCCCGCCAGTTTTCGATAGCCGTTATCGATCAGGTGCTTCGTTAATTCACACGCCGCTGAAACATTATCCAAAAGAACCATATCGGCTTCATGCGAATCCACAGAACGATCGATAATTACAAAAGGCATTCTCCCGCCATACGTATGAGACGCCATGTTAAATTGCTGCGTTGGCGAAAAGATCACGCCCGCCACATTTTCATCACGCAACAGATTAAGATACAACTCTTCCTTCTCAGGGTTTTCATCTGTATTGCACATCAGCACAGAATAGCCTTGTTCGTACGCGGCATCCTCCACGGCGCGGCCAATGGCGGTAAAGAATGGGTTGCGGATATCAGAAACCACCAACCCTATCCTGGCGCTTTTCTGCACACGCAAACTACGCGCGATCAAATTGGGGCGGTAATTTAATTGAGCGATCGCTTCAAGAACCCGTTCGCGTGTTTCAGGTTTAATAATGGCACTATGCGCAAGCACACGTGAAACGGTTGCTGTGGATACGCCAGCGGCTTTGGCAACATCTTTGATATTCGACATAAATGAATTATACCGTTTCACGAAGAGGCAAAATATTATTTACGATACAATCCAGTACATGCAAATTTCGCTCTTCCAACGGCTCGAACTCAACGCGGCGCGTCACCCAGACAAAGCCGCGTTTATCTTTCCCAAAGGCGCGGGCTGGGACGTGCTCACCTATCAACAACTATTGGACTCAACCCAGCGCTTCGCCCGTGGACTTCAAGCCTGCTCGCTGACCCCAAACATGCGCGCCGCTATGATGACTCCGCCCAGCATCGAGTTCTTCCCCTTCACCTTCGCGCTCCTCAAACTGGGCATCACCCCCGTCATCGTAGACCCTGCCATTGGGTTGAAAAAACTTGGTGCCTGCATCAATGAATCCAAGCCTGATATTTTTATTGGCAATCCACTCACCCACACACTACGCATCCTCCTGGGTTGGGGCAAAGAAACGATCAAGCACAATCTCACGATCGAGGGAGTCAAAGGCTCCGCCCTGAGGCTGTCGAAGAGTCAAAAGTCGAAGGTCGCCCGCGTAATTCCTAATCCCTCATTCCAAATTTCTGACTCTCCTGCCGCCATCATCTTTACCAGCGGAAGTACAGGTGTTCCCAAAGGCGTATTGTATACGCAGGAAAATTTCTCGGCACAATTAAACATCCTCCAGCAGACCTTCAGCATCACGCCCGATGAAATTGACCTACCCGCCTTCCCACTCTACGCCATCATTGACGCATTGCTCGGCGTCACTTCCGTCATCCCCGATGTGACCTTTCCTGTGCCAGGCAGAACAAATCCCAAAAAAGTACTCGATGCCATTCAAAAATTCCATGTCACCAATATGTTCGCCTCGCCTGTCGTGTTGGATATTCTTTCATCTTTCGCGCTGAACGCAGAGAACGCGGATCTGTCCAGTCTCAAGCGCGTCATCACTGCGGGAGCGCCCACACCGATTCAGTTGCAGGAAAATTTCAGAAAAATATTAAGCGCTGATACCGATCTCTTTGGAATTTACGGCGCAACCGAAGCATTGCCGATCGCAAAAGTAGAAAGCCGCGAGATATTTGCGTTGAAGGAAAAAACGGCGCAAGGTGCAGGCATCTGCCTCGGCAAACCCGTGGACGGAGTCACCGTCCGCGTGATCGAGATCACCGATGAGCCGATCGAGCATTGGCAAGATTCACTTGAAGCGAAGCCAAATGTTGTTGGGGAAATTACAGTTCAGGGCGCGGCCGTGACGCGTCTTTACATCCAAAGAGAAGATGCCAATCGGCTTGCGAAAATTCAAAATGAAAAAGAGATCGTCCATCGCATGGGAGACGTGGGCTATTTCGATGAAGCGGGGCGCCTGTGGTATTGTGGGAGAAAATCGCACCGCGTGAGTACGCGCACAGATGTGATGTTCACGGAGCAGATCGAAAATATTTTCAA
>JAVBXV010000400.1 GCA_030824405.1 Anaerolineales bacterium
AATCCATTGGCAGGATGATGTTCTCTGCTATGGTCAACGTGGGAAGCAGTTGAAAGAACTGAAAGACCACACCCACATTGCGTCCACGCCAGACCGCCAACTGTTCCTGATCCATCATATGGACAGCTGTCTCAGCGACGAACACTTCGCCCGATGTCGGCGTATCAATGCCCGTGATCATGTTGATGAGCGTAGACTTCCCGCTCCCCGACTTGCCAACCACCGCCACGAACTCTCCTGCATCCACTTGCATGTCCACTTCCTTGAGTGCGAGGAACTTCCCCGCGGCGACATCATATGCCTTGGACACTTTTTTCAACTCGATGAGACGATTCTCCACGAGCGACTGAACCATCACTTGTTTTTTACTTGCTAAACTTGCTACCATTTTCGATTTGCTCCTTTTCTTGTAAAAGAATCTGATGTACACTGTATATGTTTCTGAACACCGTGTTCGGTTATAAAAGCACGGAGAAAAGATGTCAACAACCAATGTGCTGAAATCCGTAAGTTATTGAACATGAAAGAATGAATTGTTCAGAAAAACTCGAAGTTTTCAACCACAAAGGAGAGCAAGAATGCCCAAACAAAAAATAGACCGTCGTGTGGAGCGTACACGACGGTCATTACAAAATGCCTTGAGTGAATTGATTCTTGAAAAGGGCTATGAAAAGGTCACAGTGCAGGACGTCATCGACCGTGCCAATGTGGGTCGCTCCACGTTCTATGCGCACTTTGAAAGTCTCGATCAACTCCTCCTGAGCGGCTTCGAACCCTTGCGTGCACAGTTCGAAGATTTCCTGTCAGGAGCGGAGTTTGACCACGAAAGTCCCTGGGCGTTGAGCCTGACCATGTTCCAAGAGGTGCAAAAGCAAAAGGGAGGGTACATCACACTCACCCACGTCCAGAAGTTTCTTTATGGTTATTTGCTTGACCACCTGAAAGGGCAACTCCCAAAGAGAAACAAAAATATCCCACCTGAACTTCTGGCACATTACGTCGCCAGTTCGTTCATTGCATTAATGACCTGGTGGATCGACAACGAATACCCCTTATCTGCTGAGAAAATGAACGAGATATACCGTCAACTCGTAGAGCCTGGAACGATGGCAATTATGATGACATAATTAATTTTCTAAAAGAAATCAAACTACGAAACTCAAAATTTGATGATGAACGAGCATTGCATGAAAAGAAATACTTTTGTAGGGTGATTGTATATGGACCTATACCCGTACACATGATATTTGTCGCATTGGGAAAATTATTATACAGCTATAAAGTCACCTGCAACTATCATGTTGTCTTTTTGGAAACTAAAATATTGATGACCAGTAACAAGAACCCTCCCAGCAAGCCAGCCAGGTGATATGGCAGATAATTCATTACTTCCACAGGTTGTTGAATAGCTTTCAAATAAAAATATGGTGCCCAGACCAGAATGCCCGCAAAAATCAAAGCATGTCCAGCCTGTCTTGGCTACTTGCTCATCCGCCAGTTTTTTTGGGCTATCCGACAGAAATTTCATCAGACTACAGTTCTTTTCCATCCCAGGGTGGGTTCAGTTTGTTTTTCAAAGTAATACACGGGGGATCTTTCAGGCTAATACACCATTCATAAGCAGCCGAACATAGTCGATCTCATATTTCAACCATCTTTTCCCCCTTATTCTTTTTGTTCTTCATCTAAAGAGATGAGGGTCAGTTCAAATAAGTCGCGCGCGAATAGCTGTGATGCAGCTCGCCAAGAATTGCCTTTGATATGATCCGTCCACTGGTTGGTTTTGATCTTGTCAGATCATACTGATCAGGGATGCGCTGTTCAATACCCTGATGCGGTCGTTCCTGATTGAAGTATGCCGTGTATTCCACAACTACCTCCCGTAAATGTTCGTCATCCTGAATCAGGATATGATCCAGACATTCCCGCCGCAGACTGCCCACAAACCTTTCACAAATTTCATTTGCTTGCGGTGTGCGATACGGTGTCTCCAACTCTTGGATGCTTGCTCCCACTGCCGAAAAGTGACGGCCATATTTACCATCACGATCGCGGATCAGATACTTCGGCCTTTTCCCCCACGGTGTTGCTTCCCGTAATTGCTGCGCGATCCATTCATCGATCGGGTATTTTGTGACCCCAGTATGCACGATGCGCCGCGTTTCCAATTCCATCACCACAAAGATATGCCCTTGCCGAAACAGCCAGTCGTTGACTACCGTGAAGTCACAAGGCCAGGTGTTACCGGCTTGATTCTTCAAGAAGGTTGCCCAGGTTTGACTCGAAGAATATTCTTTCTTCTCTTTCGGCATGTGTCTCTGGATGGTTCGTTTACTCACTTCGATTCCCAACTTCAACAATTCACTGCGGATCCGCTCTGCTCCCCACAACCTATTCTCTTTCGCCATCTTTTGAATCAAGGCGATCGTTTCAGATGAAATCTTCAGTTTGCCCTGCGATTTCCGCCGCCAATAGAGTTGAAACAACTCCCGATGCCAGCGCAATAAAGTATCGGGCTGAACGATATGCAGGGTTTGTTTCCAGAATTTCGTAAGTGCGATAGAAGCACCAGGCGAAAACGATCTGGGTTGGTTAGCTGAGGCCGCTTGACCTGTCGATTGAGCACGATCAATTGTTGGCGCAGCAGTGCATTTTCTGCCATCAGATCAGCACGGCTGCGAGTGACATCTGAAAGAAGTCCTGAGATCAAGGACGGAGTGGCTGTTTTTTTCCAGTGCTTCATACGCTCTTGCAGCCAGAGGAGGAATTTGCCCATCAGGCGGCTCCCGGGAAATTATGATGAGAATAGCATCATAATTCGTTTTTGCCTCACAATTCCGGGCGGATGAGGCAAGTAGCCACCACAGCCTTTATGGATTAGACTTGCTAGTCTGCGCCAATCGGCAGGTTTGCTTTTTAGGATAAATAAGTTTTACCAAGGAGAGGAAACGATGGATTCGTTACCAAAAGAAATAGAAAAAAATGCTTTGGAGAAAAGAAAGCCAATTTATCTTGTAATTACTGGCTTAATAGCTTGCGGCCTGCTGAGTGTTTTTGGTTTGGCATATTACTTTGTCAATTTTAACAAGTCGGCTATTCTGCTGCCGATAGTAGGCCCAACTCCTGAAGAATCCCATACTTATGCAGAAGGAGATTTGGATACTGCTAGGTCCTACATCAAGAATGGGAATTGCGACATGGCGCTGCCGTTACTGGATGGCGTCATTGCCAACACGGAAAATAATGGAGGCGCTTATTATTATAGAGGTTATTGTTATTACACTTTGACAAACAATCAAACAGTTGAAGAGATCTATCTTAAAAATGCCTCGCTCGCTCTGGCAGATGCTGACAAGGCTATATTGTATGGGCCTGGCGATTTATCCATTCAGACGGGCGATCCTTATTATCTACGCTATCTGATTTTTTCGGCTATCCAGGGAACTTCTCAACGGCGTGCTGATAGAGACTATCTAGGTCAACTAATGCTTGAAAACTTAAAAATAGCAATAGCTTATGGGAATTCTGATGAATATTCTTATCGTTTGCTGCCTCTTGTTTTGTTCTCTCTGGGTCGTTGTGAAGAAGGTCAGGCCGAATTGGTGCGGGTTCATCAGGAAGACGGACTTTCAGCACCACCTAGTGCATCTTTATACAATATAGGGGCCACTGGGTATTTGTGTACTGGGGATTATGAAAAAGCTTTGGAATCGATGGACAAGGGTTTGGCGCTTGATGTGTATCCTGAGCGTCTCTATCTGCGGGCGATCATTCTATACCATATGGGACGACTGGATGAGTCTCTTGCTGTGTTGAATCAACTTATAGAGGATCGCTCCAATTACTCTGGCATGCGATATTATCTCCGTGCCTTGATTTACTATGAGATGGACAAGCGCGATTTAGCAGAGGCGGACTTGCAGTTGGGTGCCGCAAATACATGGGGAGGTGGCGGGGTGGATGCTTACGTTTTGGGTCTGATGGCTATGGAAGATGGAAATAACGAATTGGCGATCCAATATCTGCAACAAGCTCATACTAATCTAGTCTGGCTGTATGATCCACTTCTTTCAAAGATTGAAAAAGACCTTGGGGAGCTAGGTGCCGAGCCATTGAACGATGAAGTCACATCCGACATTATCTCAACACCCATGTCGGTTCCTGATCCGAGGCCTGTTCCTAAATATCAAGTCAATAGTTATGGCTTTCAATTGCCTGTTGCAAGCGAACAAGTCACCGCAAGTATGGAAACAGGAGCTCCTTCATACACGTTTATTGGCTTTGACTACCCAATATTCCTTTTTGTGCCATCTCAGGATGTTCAAGTTAAATCTGTTCAAAAGCTAATGGTCCATATGCGGCCCGATATTGAAACAAAAGATATTCCCATTCGTGTTTTATTATGGCAACCAACTACTGGAGAGTGGACAATAATATCCGCTACACCCGATATTAAAGATATTGAAATTGAGAATCCCAAGCTATATGTGGATGGTATTGGGCAGGTCTACATTTCTATTTTTAGGCCCCATGGCAGGCGTTTGCATTTGGATAATCTATGGCTAACTCTCGAAATTACTACCAGTGATGGAGATCAATTGAATTTGGGTAAAGGCGTGACTCCATAGGGCTGATTAATGATGGGTCATGTCCGCGTGAGGGGAAATCGGTGCGGGCTAAAGCCCTTGTGCTGGCTACTTTCTCCATCCGTCAGTTTTTTAGGGACTGATGGAGTAAGTCCACCGATGGGCGATTCTATTATATATAGAAGAGCAGTGATTAGGCAGAAGTAGGTCTCTGCCTATACGCAGTGCGGTAACTCTAAATCTAAATTTTTTGGCCTGTTGTCTTTGAGACTTCCGCCCAGATGGGTGAAGTAAAACAATTCGCTTGTTGACTTGAGTGGACACAAGTCAACAATTATCTCGACTTTAACGAACTCCCCCACCAATTGCTTGACATTCTTTATCACCCCGTATAAAATCTGCCTGTCTTTATAGAAGAAATGACCTACAAAGACTCAAAATTCAACTCATTGTTAGTATGCAAAAATGTTACGTTCCGCGGGACCGATCCCCGTCGGGACCGCCAAGAATTAAACAAAAAAACCGCCCTAAAATGGTGGTTTTTTTGTTGCTTTGTGCCGATTTTATTGAGAAAACAGGGGGCAAAAATAGTTACGCTCCGCGGGTTCGTCTATTGAAGGTCTTTGTACGAACCCGCAATCTTAGTCCTTGATTTGTTACTGCACAAACCCAAATCGGTCAAGAAACTTTTTTTGCATTTCTTCTTTTTTCTATGCATAGTACACAGCATGATAATCTTCCTTTATCACTCAAATCTCAGCAGATGAGTACACAGCATGATAATGCTATTTTTCCGGGCGGATGAGCCAAGTAGTCAGCACAGGAGAAAATGTGCTTGAGAATGAACCAACCCATCTGATTTTGTGTTCCAAAGTGAGAGATGGCTCTATTTTACCAACTCAGTGCGGCTGGAGGAAAGATGCTGTTTTTCTAGTGTAAATTACTTGGGATGAGGTTTTTGCACGGTACGGGCTCCCGAGAAATTATGAGGGTAAAATATCATGATAGTCTTCTTTTACCGCTCAATTCCGGGCGGATGGCAAAGTAGCCAGCACAGATACGCGGCATTTTGATTTCAGCGATCTGCCATTGTTTTCGCCGATCGCGTTGTAGTTGGGGTTGAATTATCCATTGAATAGCAAACGCGTTACCGAGATCGTTAATTCGTATTTGATCGATTTCTTTGAGATGACCCTGAAAACAAGCCCTCTGAGCTTTTCAGGGGAAACTTCAACAATTTCAAGAAAGTAGTTGTGATAAAGTAAGCGTATTATTTAATTGGCGCCACTCCCTCTTTTAGTATGACACAATTGTCTTTATAGGTAGAAAAGGAATATACATGAAACGATCTTCTTATCGAACCATATTGAGCGCCATTCTGGTCTTTTTATTGACCACTGTATGTAACCTGCCAAGTACTCGTCCTCTTTCAGGATCGCCCACAGATGTCGTTGTTCTTGTTACTGCAACTCCGGACGGATATCTAATCCCCCCCACTACCAAGGTGCTGGACAGCAATGTGCAATCTGCATTGGAAAGTTTTTCTCCTGAAGGTGTCATCGTTTTTAGTCACACCACTCCTGCATTAGAAAACCTTGCTCAAGGAGATGTGATGGTTTCTGACGCAGTTCCTGCTGCACCGTATGGATTATTACGCAAGGTGCAAAGCATACAAAAAACAGCAGAGGGGAAAGTGATCATTAAGACGGTGGATGCGGAATTGATCGAAGCGGTGCATGAAGGGAAAGTTTCATTTATAAAAGACTTAAAACCGGAAGATATAAAAACTACCTGGGTATACCCAGGCGTGACTTTCAATGCACCTGTAACAACATCCCGAACCGTGCCAGGGGTAGCCATGCCTGCCGAAGAGATTCGTCTCAATACCTTCTCCTATAACATTGACACCGACTTTGGCACAAATGGGAAAGTAAAAGTTGTGGGCAATGCCAGCATTGAGCCCAAGCTTGAAGCAGATGTAAATATTTCTTGCAATGAAAAGGTTTTTGGGGTTTGTGCCGAAATCCCTGATCTTAATTTCATGACCCGGATCGCCATCCTTGAAAATGTTTCGCTGGCAGTAAAAGGTGATTCAACAAGTTTTAATAAGCGAGTGGAGATCGCAAAACATGAATTCACTCCGTTAACATTTTGGATCGGTCCTGTTCCAGTTGTATTCACACCAATCTTGAGCATTTACTTACAAGGTGATGGGGTGTTGACATCAAAGCTTGAGTACGCAATTGGGCAAAAGCTGACGCTTGCAGCAGGTTTCAGTTACAACTCGGATAATGGTTTCAAAGATTTAAGTGAAGCCTCTTTCGATTTCATAAAGCCTACACCAACTTTCACTAAACAAATCGAATTGCGCGGGGTGATCGGCGGGGAGTTCAAATTGTTGTTATATGGTGCAATTGGACCTTTTGCCAGCTTGGAAGCAGGGCCTTATTTCAGGGCAAATCTGGCTGGGTTACCATCTGCACCGGGAGTTTTATGGAGAGCTGAGGGTTGTGTGTGGCTTTTTGCTGGGATTGATTCGCAGAAGGTGATCAAGCTTAAGTATCAAAAGGAATTATATAAAAGCTGTGCAATCTTTGCAGAAGGCATAAATCAACTTCCCAGTGTTTCAATCCAAAGCCCTAATCAAGGCACACAGGTTTATCAGGGAGAGCAGCTGAAGCTGCGGGCTACTGCATTTGACCCAGATGGAGGCAATCTCAACTGTCAGTGGACAAGCAATCAGTCGGGCGATCCGTTCCCCATTCCAGACTGTGAAAGAGCAACAGTGACTTTCAATAGTCCTGGCTCTCGTACTTTGACACTTAAAGCAACAGATAGCACCGGTCAAAGTGCAAATGTTTCGGTCTCATTTGAAGTTCTCCCTCCTCCGAATATCCTTGTCTCCATCAATAATCCTTTAGATGGGGGCACTGTTGGACCAGACGAGGTCGTTTCACTTATTGCTTCTGCCAGTGGTGGACAAGAACCCTATAATTTCAGTTGGACATTTTCATTTGCGACAGACCCGGCTGGTAATGGTGGCACTCAATACAACATTGGTAATGGGAATAACTTAAATTGGGCTCCTTCAAATTCAATTACATTTGGTGGCTGCGAGGTGGATGGTTTTGGTCGCTTAACAGTTAATGTGCAGGACGCAAACGGGTTTAGCAGCAGCCGCAGCAGCATCCTACTGATCTCGCGCATTTGCTAAATTTTCTGCCATCAACTAAAAAATCGATTTCTTAGTACTTGTTCAAAACAGGAGATAAATTGAATATGAAAGCCAACAAGAGCATAATCTCTGGCGCTCTCCTTTTTCCTGGGACGACATTACTTGTGGACAGGTATGACAACTGATAATTGTTATTTTTCCTGGGTAGAAGTGGTTGTGCTGGCTACTTGATACGTCGCACGCGAATAACTGTGATGTAGTCCCCCAAGAATTGCCCTCGATGTGATCTGCCCTCTCGTTGGTTTTGATCGTGTCAGATCATGCTGGTTGGGGATCCGCTGACCAATGCCTTGATGCGGTCGTTCCTGATTGAAGTATGACGTATATTCTTTGGTTACCCACTCTAAATACCTATCGTCATGAATCAGAACATGATCCAGGCATTCTCTTCGCAGGCTCCCCATGAACCTTTCGCAAACCCCATTCGCCTGGGGTGTTCGATACGGTGTTCTCAGTTCTTTTATCCCTGAACTCACTGCCACTGCCGAAAACTGTGTACCATATTTGCTATCTCGATCTCGGATCAGATACTTCGGTCCTTTCCCCCATGGTGTCGCTTCCCGTAACTGCTGCGCCGTCCATTCATCGGTTGGATATTTCGTTACACCAGTATGGACGATCCGCCGCGTTTTTAGTTCCATCACCACAAATACATACCATTGCCGAAACAACCAGTCGGTTACTACCGTAAAATTGTAAGACCAGGTGTTTCCGGCTTGATTCTTCAAGAATGTCGCCCAGTTGTGGCTCGTGAATGTTCCTGCCTGTCTTTCGGCATGTATTTTTGGATGGTTCGTTTACTCACTACTAGCCCCAACTTCAACAATTCACCACGGATCCTTTCTGCTCCCCATAACTGGTTCTCTTTCGCTATCTTTTCGATCAGCGCGATCGTTTCGGCTGTAATCTTTGGCTTGCCCTGTGATTTCTTCCGCCAATACATGCCAAACAATTCCCGATGCCAGCGTAAAAGTGTATCGGGCTGAACGATATGAATGGCTTGTTTCCAGAACTTCGTAAAATGGGATAGTACAACCAGGTGAAAACGATCAAGGTTGGTTAGCTGTGGTCGTTTGATCTGTCGATTCAGCACGATCAGTTGTTGGCGTAACAACGCATTTTCTACAACCAGATCGGCATGGCTGCATGTCAGATCTGAAACGGCACCGATGATTAGGATTGATGAAGCCGGTTTTGTCCAGTGTTTAATGCGCTCTTGTAACCAACGACAGGATTTTGCCAATCATGTTGCTCCCGGGTAAAACAGCATGATAGTCTCTTTTACCGCTTAAATCTGGGAGGATGAGTAAGTAGTCAGCACAGGTTACCTTGTCGGTTTCCCCAAACACTCTTTGGTCACCAGATCATAAATTCTATGTTGTGACAGCAGAGCT
>JAVBXV010000283.1 GCA_030824405.1 Anaerolineales bacterium
GCGGATGACGGTCTGCCTGCAGGGACAGCGGCCACAGTGGCGATGCTGCAGATGGCTGGCTTTGATGTGGACTTGATCGATGCGGGCTGCTGCGGCATGGCTGGGACGTTTGGTTATGACGCCGAGCATTATGAGCTGTCCATGCGAATAGGGGAGTTGGGCGTGCTGCCGAAAATAAGAGAGCAAAGAGCGGAGAACAGAGATTGTAGTGTGGTGTCCACGGGTTCGGCTTGTCGAATTCAGATCAAGCAGGGCGCGCAGATCGAAGCGAAGCATCCGCTCGAGTTGGTGCGGGATGCGCTGTTAAATAATTTGGGAGCCGTAAAATGATCGATCGAATTTCGAAGTTTTTTTATTCCATTTCAAGCGGATTGATCACACTGACTGCGTTGGGTATTTTTATCGCATTCACTGCAACTGTTCTACCGCAACAGGCTCAGAAGGCGGAAGTCTATAGCGCGGATGCGGGTTCGCCCGATTCTTCATTTTTCTATTCAAAGGCAGATCTCTATCGAATGGCAGAGGCTTACGGAGAAGCTGGGCGGGATGCTTATATCCGTGCCCGCTTTAGTTTTGATGTGATCTGGCCGCTGGTCTATCTGTTTTTTCTGGTCACTTCGCTAAGCTGGGTTTTGCTGCGTGCAGTTCCAGATGGCAGCAAGTGGCGGTTGCTTAATTTATTTCCTGTGCTTGGCTGGTTGTTTGATTGGCTGGAGAATATATCCGCTTCGGTTGTGATGGCGAATTATCCGAACCAAACTCCAGTGGTGGATTCTCTGGCTCCCATTTTTACTTCGGTCAAGTGGTTCTTTGTCAACGGTAGTTTTGTGATTCTGGTGATTGGGTTGGTGGCTGCGCTGTGGAGATGGATCGGCAGACGCGAGTCGAAGGTCTGAGCAAGAGAATGTATAACGTTTGAAATCAAAGGAAAAAGCCTAAACAATAACGGTTGTTTGAGCTATTGTTTAGCGAGAGTTTTGCCAATAATTCATGGAAGGATACACCTATGACAGAATTATCTACTGAGTTGTTTAATCGACTTGAAGAACATTACGCTGATGTTATAGCCCTAATGGACAATGAATTTACTTCCCATGAATTCATTGAAAAATTGTCTCAAACGCAACAGGAATTGTACGTTCAACTGCTTAATGAATATTCTTCAAATGGACAGCCTTTCAGGTCAGTTCACAGTGTAATTGCAAAGAGGCTAAGAAGTAATTGGCCTCACTTGGTTGAGTATGTTGACACAAACCCTAGCAGTGAGAATATTTTTGGAAACTACAATGGCGCGGCAAATTGGCGCAAGGTAGCATGCGAATGACGCAAGAAGAGTTTTCGGGCGTGGTGGCGCGGGTCGAGTCACTGCGTGGGTGGATGGACGAGTCCACGCGGCAGGTGGAGGGGCTGTTTGAGAGTCTGTTGGTGGAGGCGTTCAATGCGTAATATATGGCTATCTCCATCCTATCAAGATACTGACTTTCTGTTTCCGCATTCGCTTGATACAAAAATCACCCTCTTTGAAGATAGGGCGATTGGCTGGAAGCTTGATATTGCTGACCAATTAATAAATGGTAGTCCAGATAATTCGCCAATTCGACATTCAGGATTCGCGGTGTTGGATATTGTCTTTAGTTATTTTGAAATGGTTGCCAAATATGAGGACGGCTTTACGGGACGCAATTCTGAGAAGTATTTCAAAAAAGGGGTTTATTTAGTATTTCCAGAATTTAAGAATATCCCGCCTCCCGCACAAACCCCATTATCTCCTGTTGGTAATGTTGCTTCATTGGTAGATATAGTTTTAGATTTGATGTACGAAGGAATACGGTGTGGGCTGTATCACAGTGGAATAACCAACGGAAAAATCTTTCTTACGGGAGAGATAAAGGCACCAATGGCTTTTGATTTGCAACTTCAAATGCTTATTGTTAACCCACATTTATTGGTTCCAAAACTCAAAGTGCATTTACACGGTTACGTTGCACGATTGCGAGATGTAAACAATGTTGACCTGCGCGAAAAATTTGAGAAACGCTATGACTTCGACACCCATGTTGATTGATTTTGCGGGCGTGGGGTGCTGGCTGAGCTGCTGCGTGGGCGGATACTCGCCGTTTGAGGCTCGGAGTCCGCGCGGCAGGCGGATAGTTTTTCGTGAAAAGACCTGACAGGTTTCCACAGTCGTCTTGTAATCAGAGTCTCATGTCCACGCGCGGGTTGCGATGGTCTCAGGTCACGGTGAAACCTGTCAGGTCTGGATTGGTCGAGTCGCCCCTACGGTTAGAGCGTTGAAGGAGGTACCTGATGGTTGGAAAGTACACACCGCTTGAAAATTACTTCCTTAATCTTCCTACCAGCCAAAGAGAAGTTGTGCTTGGTTTTGAACAGATCGAAGGAATATTGAATAACAAACTGCCATCCTCCGCGTACGAAGACCAAAGATGGTGGGAGCATGAGACGGAAGGCAACCATCGAAATACACGTTCGTGGGTAAATGCAGGTTGGAGGATTGAAAGTTTGGATGTCAACGCGAAGTGGGTGAAATTTGTCCGTGCCTGATAGTTATTTTGGCACGGGCGGCAGGTGAAAAACCTTTTCGAGACATTACTCAGTGGAAACTTTGAAAGGTGATTGATGTCCATGCGCAGGGGCGAATCCTCCATTCCATCGGTCGTCATTTCAAGCAAGCGAGCCTTGCTAGACAAGGCGCAAGTCAGCCCCTGACGAGTCTCCCCTGCATATACATGTGCTTGAATAAAAATGTGGGCGTGCTATGATGGGATTGGAGGGCACTATGAATACAACCCTCAAGAAAACTCTGTTCTGGACTCCGCGCATTGCGGGCATCCTGTTTATCCTGTTCATTAGCCTGTTTGCACTGGACATTTTCGATATGAAACTTGGTTTCTGGGGAACCATTGTCGGATTGTTCATGCACTTGATCCCTTCCATTTTGTTGACCATTGCCATCGTCGTCGCGTGGAAGTGGGAATGGTTCGGCGCGTTGCTCTTCATCGGCTGGGCGCTCTGGTATGTGGCGTTCATGCGTGGATTTCCCTGGGTTGCCTATGTACTCATAGCAGGGTTACCCGCCTTGATCGGCCTGCTGTTCCTGGTGGACTGGATCTGGAGAGAACAGATTCGCGCCCGCTAATGATACAGATTGATAATCTGCTGGCATAGGGGACTCTTCCATGCCGTCAGGTGTTATATCAAGCAAGCAAGTCTTGCTAAACAAGGTGCGAGTCAGTCCCTGACGAGTTGCCCCTACTTTCCCCCAATTAAAACTTTTTATATCAACCAGCTATTACGATCTTCAGAAGCGGTAAAATATCCTTAAAGCTGTATGTAGCAAAGGAGAGAAAATATGAGCGGAAAACCTATTCATATCACTGCATTTGACCTGGATCGATTGCAAAATCTGATCGTGGATGCACAATCTACTGAATATCGCAAGAGCGAGTATCTCGATAATTTGAAGATGGAATTGCAGCGTGCTGTCATTGTTGCGCCGCAGGAGATTCCACCAACGGTGGTGACAATGAACTCCACTGTTGAACTGGTGGATATGGATACCAACGAAGTGGAAACCTACACTCTGGTCTTTCCTGAAGATGCGGATGTTTCCAAAGGCAGGGTCTCGATCCTGCCTCCCATAGGAACAGCCATGTTGGGCTATGAGATCGGAGATGTTTTTGAGTGGGATGTCCCTGCGGGGAAGCGGCATTTGCGCGTTGGGCGGATCATTTATCAACCTGAAGCATCTGGTAATTTCGAGCTATAGACTGGCGTGTTCAGATTTACCGAAGAGCAGATCGGGGTATTATGAAAAAATCAATGAGATCAAATCTGGTGATCATGCTTGTCCTCGTGATGAGCATGGTTTTGTCGTGTGCGCCGTCCACTCCACAGGCTCCAATCAACACCTCGACACCAGGCGTAACGTCCACGCCCGCGCCATTGTTGAAGATAAAAGTGGTTACGTTTAATATTCTTTTTGGAGCAGGTATTGATCGTCAGTGGGATGAAGACCTGCCAGATAATCTCAAGGGCATTGATCGTTCTCCGCTTCTTATTGATTATCTTGAACAACTGTCCCCTGATATTGTGGGTTTGCAGGAAGTAACCGATTGGGACAAAGGCTCGCCGCCATATATCAAAACTCTGGCAGATAGGCTGGGATTGAATTACTTTATTTCAGCAGGTCGGGCAGACAGCGCCCTGCTCACAAAGTATGAGATCCTCGAAGCGGAAGACATATCAGATGATTTTAATAGTATTATCCGCGCCCGTTTGCTGGGCCCGGACGGTGAACCCATCAATGTCTTTGTGGTTCATCTTGATTCCACGTCTGAAGAACATCGTTCATGCGGTACCGAAATTATTTTGCAAAAAGTACAGCCCTATTTGGCGCAGCGAACCATTTTGATGGGTGACATGAATTTCACCAACGACTCTCAAGAGTGGAGTTCTGACACGCTCACGGCGCTGGGGTGGCGGTTGATTGCAGTGGACTCGCACTTTCGAATTGACCAGATTTGGGTGGCGCCGTCAATGCAATGGGATGTGACGGATTGGACGGCTCACACTTCACAAGAAGTTAGAAAAATATCCGATCACTGGCCTATCGGAAAAGAGATCCAGATATATTCACCTTCTCTTGCGTTGTTGCCAGTTTCCACGCCCACTGCCTTGCCTCAAATAATGGATTTGCCCCCAGCTGTCACAGACGTGATCGTGAATCCGCAGGTAGCCTATGTGGAGAAAATTGAAAACAGCATATGCCATGCCCAGGTATGGGAATCGGGTTGGGTCAACGAATCGTATATAAAAGGTCAGTTGCGTTTGTTCGGCAAAGAGGACTGGCAGTCAGGATCTGGCTGGTCAGAACCTATATCCCAAAATGGCGGCATCTTGCTCGATTTTAAATACACTGCAGGTTCAGAATTCGATATTTATCTTGAGCACAGCACATGGGCACAGCCCGAGTATCGTCGCTTTGGCTTGTATGTTGGGAAAGATATATTTCAGTCTGATATGTGGATGGGGGAAACGCCGCTGGGTGGTGACGCTTGGGATACGGCTGTTCAACCGAAGCCTGACACCTGGTATAGGTTGCTGTTAACAGCAGATAAAAATGCGCAGCTAAACGCATTTCTCTGGGAGGTGGATGATCAATCAAATGTTTCCATATTCCGAAAAGTAATGGATGATAACTGGACTAACTTGCAATGGCGGCTGGCGACGGGAGCTAACCAGGGTAGAATTTCCATTCAAGGGGTGACACAGATCGTTTTCGATGCAATAAAATAAATAATATTGAAGTTATCTAAAACATATTCTGGAGAAATACATGATCCCCACTCAACCATTTGGCCGCACTGGACACGAAAGCACGCGCACCATTTTTGGCGCCGCCGCATTTTGGGAGACTCCGCAAAAAGATGTCGATGCCATCATGGATCTGATCCTGCAAAATGGGATCAACCATGTCGATACTGCGGCAAGTTATGGGAAGGCCGAACAGGTATTGGGGAATTGGATTCAGCGTCACGGTAAGCCATTTTTCCTCGCGACAAAAACAGATCAACGCACGAAGCGAGACGCGTACAATCAGATCCGCCGCTCACTGGACTTGTTGCATGTCGATCAAGTGGACATGATTCAACTCCACGCTTTGCATGAAGAACCTGATTCGACGACAGCCTTTGCGCCAGATGGAGTCATCGAGGCTGTCATTCAGGCACGTGATGAAGGGCTGGCGCGCTTCATTGGCGTTACGGGTCATGGCGTGCCCGTCCCTGAATTTCACTTGCGCTCGCTTGAACAATTTGACTTTGATGCCGTGTTGCTGCCCTACAATCATGTCATGATGCAAAACCCGCGCTATTCAGAAAATTTCAACAAGGTGTTGGCGGTTTGCAAGGAACGTAACGTGGCTGTACAAACCATCAAAGGCATTACGCGTTCCCCGTGGAATGATATGCAGCAAAACCGCACAACATGGTATCGCCCACTGGAAGAGCAGGCCGATATTGATCTTGCCATGCATTGGATATTGGGTAACCCGCAGGTGTTTATCAATACTGCGGGAGATATCAATATTTTGCCGCGCACACTCGATGCCGCCCATCGTTTTGAAACCCGTCCCAGCAATGCGCAGATGAAGGAATTAACCGAGCGCCTCAAGATGGAACCGCTCTTTGTATAAAAGAAAAACGAAATTTTTTCACATGCTAACACATGCAACATTGCTTTTCCTTGTTGCATGTGTTTCTGCGCCCGCAGCATTCACCGCCACGCCGTCTCCGAGTTCAACAGCTACGCAAGCATCAACAGAAACCGCAACTCCCACACTGGCGCCATTGCCAACCTCCACTCTGCCCGCCGCCTTGATCACCAGCGGCGATTGGGTGGAGCCATACATCGCGTTGACCTTTGATCTCTGTCAGGATACTCAATATCCTGCTGGCTATGATGCCGCCATTGTGGATGTACTTAATCGATACGGAGTCCCTGCCACATTTTTCATGGGCGGTGACTGGATGCGGACTCATCCCGAAGAAACAAAATCTCTCGCTTCCAACCCGACCTTTGAACTGGGCAATCATTCCTGGAGTCACGCCAACTTTGAAACATTATCCGCCGCAGAAATGGCGCTTGAAATTGAGATGACCGAAGATATGCTCTACCAACTCACAGGCAGGCGTTCTCATCTTTTTCGTCTGCCTGCGGGCACATACAACGATCTAAGTTTGCAGGTGATCGCCGAACATGGCTTGTACACCATCCAGTGGGACTCGGTCACTGGCGACCCAGACCCAACCTTCGATGCCGCCACGATCCTGGCTGAAGTTCAACGCACAGCGCGCAATGGTTCCATTGTCATCATGCACGCCAACGGACGCGGCTGGCATACCGCCGAAGCGCTGCCGTCAATTATTGAATATTTGCAGAATAAAGGTTTTATTCTGGTTACGGTTTCGCAGCTGATCGGCCTCGAACCAATTCCATAACGTGGATGTCGAAACAGGGCAGGGGAGGGATTACAATATTGCCCATGACGAACGAACAATTAAACAATCCCCTGCACGGAGTTACATTGGAAATGATCCTAAACAGCCTGGTCGAGAAATATGGCTGGGAAAAATTAGGAACGTTGATCACGATCAAGTGTTTTACCGACGACCCCAGCATTAAGTCCAGCCTCAAATTTTTGAGAAGGACTCCCTGGGCAAGAAAAAAAGTGGAAGATCTATATCTTAGATCACAGAAAAGGAAATAAAAGAAAATAATGGAAGCATCTTTCTTCTACGAACTTATTGGTTATGCTGGCTCCATTCTTGTGGCCATTTCTCTGATGATGAAATCTCTGGTACGCCTGCGCGTCATCAATCTTATCGGCGCGTTGATCTTTACCGTGTACGGCATTCTGATCGGCGCGTATCCCGTTGCGTTTCTGAACGCGCTCATTATCACGGTCAATGCCTATTACCTTGTGCGCATGTGGCGGCAAAAGGATTATTTCAAATTAATGGAAGTCAATTACGATAGCCGTTATTTGAAAAACTTTGTCGATTTTTATCACAAGGAGATCAATGAATTTTTCCCAAGTTATTTATTCAAACCCCAGCAGGATCAGCTTGCCGTTTTTGTTTTGCGAAACATGGTTCCCGCAGGTGTCTTGATCGTCCGCCAGCAGGGTCAGCAGGCAGATGTGTTTCTCGATTTCGTCATCCCAGGCTATCGCGATTTTCGCGCAGGCAATTTTCTGTTTGAAGAAAGCGCCGAATACTTTCGCCAGAAAGGCATCACGCGCCTCGTTTCCGAAGCGGGCAACCCGCGCCATGAATCTTATCTAAAACGCATGGGCTTTCAATTCGAAAACAATATGTACTATCGCGCCGTTGACTCTCAAATTATGCAGGATAAGGGATTATGAAAAAAATATTCCTGACCCTGGCTCTTCTTCTTGTTGGATGCAATGCCCCGCTTCCAACCCCGCTCGTAGTTGATTCCACTCAACCAGCAGTAGACGAATCCCAAGCCACTCAACCTCCCGCCGTCAGTGGACCTTCCCTTGCGCCTGTAACATCTCTACCACCTGGTCCATTGACCATGGTTGCACTCGGTGACAGCCTCACGCAAGGCGATGGCGATGATTCAGGTCTCGGCTACCCAGGCCGCCTGTTGACTTTGGTCAATGCTGCTCGCCCAGAGTCAACGATTACAAATCTTGGCCAATCTGGCTGGAATTCAGATGCGCTGATCAATGGCGATCAAGGACTTGAAAGTCAACTGGATCGTGCGGTGGCTGAATTGCAGAATGCCGTGTCACAGGGGCGCGGTGCGGTTGCATTCGTGTGGATCGGCAGCAATGACTTATGGTATCTCTATGAATATGGCGGCGACATCACTGATGAAGGCGATGCTCAGGATGCAGAACATTTCTCGTCGAACATGGATTTGATCCTCTCGCGCCTGCGCGGGACGGGCGCTGCAGTCTTCGTCGCGTTGCTGGATGATCAGTCGCAGAGGCCTGTTGCGGTTAAGGGCGAAGCGTTCACTGCTGTTACATCCACAGAATTGGGACGCATGTCTGTTCAGGTGCAGCGTTATAACGAGATCATCAGTGAGAAAGCGGCGCAGTACGGAGCGGTGCCTGTCGATTTTTTCAACACGGATATTTTCACCAACCCCGCCACGCTCTACGATGACGGCAACCACCCCAATCAAGCAGGCTACGACATAATCTCTCAGAAATGGTTTGAGGCATTGTCGGCGCTTTTAGGCAGCTAGGCGAACCTTGCCCGATTGAGGTTTTCCCTGTATGCTATTCATCAGGAAAAGAAAAAATGGACACTATTAAACCGATCGAAAAAATAGCCGAGCGTTATCATCTCTCCAAAGAGAGTGCGAAATATTACGTTGGCCGAATTCAGAAAGCATTCAGGGTGGAGAAGCCCCCGCACAAACTGATCGTGGACTTTATCGAAGCGCAGGAATTCAAGAACCTGCCGCTGGCTGAGAAGGTTGCACTGATGATGCGGGAGAGCAATATTTGGGTTCATGAATTAACCACCGAGCCCGTGCCTGATGCCGTGGAAGGCGAAGAGATTCCCGAGAAGAAAGGCCGCGGCACCAATCGCAAAACACGTGACCCAAATCGTGAGAAAT
>JAVBXV010000301.1 GCA_030824405.1 Anaerolineales bacterium
CAGTTGGTCCATCCCCGCTGAGTTCATAATGTGTCACGCCATCTGTTAATGCAATGAACGAACCCGCCGCCTCTTTGCGAGTGGATTCGTTCAATTCTTTGGTTTCATCCAGGTATGGGAACGACATTGTGTTTACAGGAGCGCAGGCTTGCTGCGCCCCTGCAGATCTAACTTATTTTTCCCAGGGCGCGCAGAACGCGCTCGGGAGTAAATGGAAATTCATTGATCCATACGCCAGTTGCATCGTGGATGGCTGCGGCAATAGCGGGAGCCACGGGCAGGAAGGGCAGTTCTCCCATTCCACGCGCGCCCCATGGGCCGTTCGGGTCTGGAACTTCCACCAGAACAGATTCCACTTTTTCAGGAATATCCCAAATGGTGGGGATCAGATAGGTACTTAACTGGTCGGTGAGCACTCGGCCGTCTTTGGTCTTGAATTCTTCGGTTACAGCATATCCATGTGCCTGCACCACTGCGCCTTCAATTTGACCCACGACCAGATCGGGGTTGATGGCTTTTCCAACATCATCTGCGGAAACCAAACGTATCACGCGCACATGACCTGTTTCAGTGTCCACTGTCACTTCGGCAGCTTGAGCCACATAGGCATATTGAAAATTAGGCGTCGAGTAGCCAGTCTCTTTATCGAATGGTGTGGTGCGCGGGGCAAGATATTTGAATTCAGCAATTGCTGGGCGCTCTTCTGCATTCCATTTTTCGAGCGCCGCTTCTGCCGCACCTTTGATGGCGTTGCCCGCCATGTAGGTCAAACGTGAAGCGGAGGCGGAGCCTGGGTTTCCCTGCGTGGCCGAGTCGGAAGTTTTCAACTCCACAATATTTGCAGAGATGCCAAGCGCATGCGCTGCCATTTGAACCATCACCGTGTGCGTGCCTTGTCCAACTTCAGCGCCTGCATGATGAACCACTGCGCGTTCAATACGGCCATTGCCATGAATTTCAACTTTCGCCCAGCAGTTCTCCTGATAACCAAAAGAGAAACCTACATTCTTAAAGCCTGCCGCGAATCCATGCCCATGTACGATTGGAGATTTTGATTTCTTCTTGCTGGCCTTCTTCTTCCACTTGAATTGATCGCGCGCGGCTTCAATACATTGCACCACACTGACAGGCCCTGGGGCGGGTGTGCCAACACCCATGGTGTCGCCATCGCGCAGGGCATTCTTCAAACGAAATTCAACCGCGTCCATGCCAAGTTTTTCGGCAAGTTTGTTCATCTGTAATTCGGCCATGAACAAAGCCTGCGGTGCGCCAAACCCACGGAAGGCTGCGCCAGGCACATTGTTTGTGTATACGCCGAATACATCTGTATGAACGTTCGGAATAAAGTATGGCCCCGTGGACGTAATGGCCGCGTTGCCAAGTACTTTATTGGATGTGTACATGTATGCGCCGCCGTCACCGATCAATTCAATTTGCGCGGCGACGAGTTTGCCTTCTTTGGTTGCGCCCCATTTTGCCTTCATCGTAACCGCATGGCGTTTGCCATGTCCGATCATCGATTCGCGGCGCGACCAAATGATCTTCACTGGCCGTTGTAATTTCCATGCCGCCAATGCGAGCACAATTTGAACCGAGAGATCTTCCCGTCCGCCGAATGCGCCGCCAATGGCAGGGTAGATAATGCGGATCATTTCATTGGGCATGCCCAGCGCGTGCGCAACAGTTTCACGGTCAGCGTGTGTCCACTGGCCGCCAGATTCAATGGTGATCAATCCATTTTCATCAATGTAGGCAAGTCCCGCTTCGGGCTGCAAGTAGGCATGTTCCTGCCCGGGCGCATGATATTCCCCTTCAACGATCACATCTGCATTTGCAAAAGCTTCGTCTACATTACCTTTGCGGATCTTGTAATGCACGCAGATATTGGTATCGCCTCTGTCTGGATGTAGAACTGGCGCATCGTTTTTCATAGCCGTTAGCGGGTCGGCCAGAATCGGCAGATCCTCGTATTCGACCTTGATCAACTTAACAGCAGCATCCGCCTGAGCTTCAGTCTCCGCGACAACCACTGCGACCTGATCGCCCACAAAGCGGACGATATCCGTGTAAAGTTTGCTGGCACCGGGGCCGCAGAGTACGGGCTGGTCTGGTATTTGCAAACCATATTCATTAACAGGAACATCTTTGGTTGTGTACACAGCCATGACGCCGTGAGCCGCCTGCGCTTGTTCAATGTCCACGCTTTTCACGCGTGCGTGCGGGCGCTCTGCAAAAAGTATTTTCATGTGCAACATACCAGCGGCAGAGAGGTCACCGGAGTATTGTGTTTCGCCAGTCACTTTGCCGCGCGAATCAACACGTGGAAGAGATTGGCCGATGGTTGTTTTAGGCATATTCACCTGTTTTCTTGCAGATTAACGAGTGTATTTTTTTGTTTTGATCTTTGGTGGCGGCACATCGTATTGACCGTATCGCGCTGGCCCAACAAATCGATAGATGAACGCGTATAGCACGGACGAAAATCCGCCGATGATCGTTATGAAACCCAACGAAAAAGCCACATAGGCATTGAAGTTTAAAATACCTGCGATGGGACGCGCAAGAGCCCAGAAGATATCAATTTTGCGGATCAGGTCTGGGATGGTTGGGTACCCGAGTAATTCATAAGGGATCGGCCATCTATTCGCCACGCCATAATTGACGGCTTCAATTGCGCCAGCAATGGAAATGACAGGGATAATGATGAACATCAAACAACCAATACCGCGCCAAACGGCATGCGGACTCTTGTCTACTTCTTTCGGTGCACTGCTTCGGGATGTATGTTTACCCATGATCAAATACCTCTATTCTTGCTTATTTTTCGCGGCGTCTTCAATAGCCTGCACGATCTTGTAATATCCCGTGCAACGGCATAAATTGCCCGTGATGGCTTGTTCGATCTCGTTTTTGTTCGGGTTGGATTTCTCTTCGAGCAATTTTGCGCCAGACATAAGGAAGCCAGGCGTGCAATATCCGCATTGGACTGCGCCATGCTCAATGAACGCTTCCTGAACAGGGTGAAGCTCTTCACCATTCGCGAGTCCTTCCACGGTGGTGATGACTGCGCCATGCGCGCGCGGCGCTGGCACAAGGCAGGACATGACAGCCTTGCCATCCAGAAAGACGGTGCATGCGCCGCATTCACCTTCGGCACAGCCTTCTTTTGTACCTGTGAGCATGCCTTCTTCGCGGAGTAATCTCAGCAGGGTTTTGTTGTGTCCGCTTGTGAAACTATACTTCTTTCCATTAATTGTGGTTTCGATCGAAGATGCAGGAAATTCAACAGTAACTTTTTGTTGAATTTCTGTTGTGTCTTTGCCAACCAGAAGGATCGGCTCATTGGGCATGCCGTCTGTTTCGGTTTGATCGCGCAGGGCTTTCAATGCACGCGATGTAATGACGCGGACCATTTCCTTGCGATAGGCTGCGGAGCCGCGTACATCGTCAATGGGGCGGGCGGCTTGCATGGCTAGTTCTGCGGCCTGTGCAATGTTCTTGTCGTTGAGCTTTTTCTTCGCGAGGAATTTTTCCGCTTCCTCGGCATGGATGATGATGGGCGTCACTGCTCCCAGCGTAATGTATGCTGATTGGACGGTATCCGCTTTCAGGTCCAGTATGACCGCTACATTCACAAGCGAGATCGCCTGGGCGCGGCGCAATGCCAGTTTGATGAAAGTGCCGCGCTGGGTCTTTGTCAGCGCTGGGAAGGAAATATCCACGAGCATTTCATCGGCTTGCATCACGTTTTTGCGAACGCCTGTGTAGAAATCTTTTAATGGAATGGTTCTTTCGCCGCGGGCTGATGCAAGCGTTACGCTTGCGCCTTGTGCCATCAATGGAGTGATGGTGTCGTTGGCGGGCGAGGCGGTGATGAGATTGCCCGCGATTGTGCCGCGGTTGCGGATCTGCGGGGCGCCTACTTCCCATGCCGCGCGTGCCAAAGGATAGGCGCGTTCGCGAATGAGTTTGGATGCCGCGCAATCATTGTGCGTGACGAGCGGCCCAAGATGTATGACTTCGTCTTCGTCAATTGTGATCGCGTTGAGATTGGGAATGCGCGTAATGTCGACAAGGGTTTCGATGCCTTTGCGGACGCCGCGCTCGAGTTCAAGAATGAGGTCTGTTGCGCCTGCTACAACACGGGCGCGTTCCTGTTTTTCACCAAGAATTTTTTTTACATCCTCAATGGATGTTGCATTGATGTATTCGTGCCACATATTAATATCCGTAGGGACATGGCGTCGTTAACTTAAGAACGCCACGTCCCTACAATAATTATTGTCCGCCAGTTACAACTTCAGAGCGGCGCTCAAAAGTTTCCACGGCCAAACGTGCAAGGCTGGTGAGGTTACGAATGGATGCGGGCAGGGCGGTCTCGTCGCCAAGGCTGGCTTCGAGATTGTCCACGCCGCTTTTGATCTGATCGCCAAGATCGAAGAATGCAACATCGAACTGGTAAATGGCTTCGAGTTCTTTTTCGTTGATCTTCACGGCATCGAACAGGCCTGAATATCCACGTGCGGCAGTGTTGATCTTGTCGATGAAGGTGCGCAATTGCAGAGCGGCTTTCTCAAGATCGTCCACATATTTGATCATGCCATTGCTTACCAACTCAACCTGCAAATTGGAAACACGGCTCCACTGTTCTTCGAAACGGCGCGCCACGGTTTCACGCAGAATTTTGTCTGCATCGCGGCGGTTCTGGCGTTCCACATAGCCACTGAAACCTGGTATGTAGGATATAAGTTTTTTAAACGGGTCTACCTGGCTTGTTACTTTTTGAAAGAAATCGCTCATTTGAGCCTCCTGCCAAGATATACGTGCATTTCACTGAATAGTTTTAACTATTATATCGTTTAATTCCAGTTATAATCAAGTTATCATAAATTTCTCAGGAGCACTACGATGTCGAACGAATTAAAAGAATTACTCGCACTGGTTGATAATAGTTTATCTGTGGATGGAACCACAGTGAAAGTTTTGAACGCTGACAAGTTCCGCGCCAATGTTGGAAAACTTGTTGAACGCTCTGCTCTCGCTTCAGACTCATCCGTGGGCTGGTCTCGTTACCTGATCCGCGCTGCCGCCTTGGAATTGGGTGTGTACCCCGCATCCATTCACGAACTGTACATGGCCCGTGGACGCGGCGATATCCCGATGACCTTCACCACCCCCGCGTTTAACTTGCGCGCTTTGTCTCACCATGCCGCGCGTGCCATGTTCCGTGCTGCCAACAAGATCAATGGCGGCGCGTTTATTTTTGAACTCGCCCGCTCTGAAATGAGCTACACCGCCCAGCGTCCCGTGGAATATGTAACCAACATCCTTGCCGCTGCCGTGGCGGAAGGGTTTGTGGGCCCTGTGTTTATTCAGGGTGACCACTTCCAGGTCTCTGCCAAGAAATATTTGACCAACCCCGAAGCCGAATTACAGGCTGTGCGCGATCTTTCCGTCGAAGCGATCGCTGCTGGTTTCTACAATATTGATGTGGATACTTCCACACTTGTGGACATTAACCTGCCCACAGTGGAAGAACAGCAGGCTCTGAATAGCAAACTTTCTGCAGAGCTTTCCACTTTTATCCGCAGTCACGAGCCAGAAGGCGTCACTATTTCAATTGGCGGCGAGATTGGCGAAGTGGGAACTACAAACTCGAACGAATTTGAATTGCGCGCCTACATGAACGCCTACAATGCACAAATGAAAGAACTTGCTCCTGGCAAGGCGGGCTTGAGCAAGATCAGTGTATTGACTGGTACTTCTCACGGCGGCACCGTCCTTGCGGATGGCTCACTTGCAGAAGTGAATATTGCCTTCGATGTTCTTCGTGACTTGAGCCGCGTGGCTCGCAGTGAGTACGGCATGGGCGGAACCGTCCAGCACGGTGCATCTACTGTTGCCGAAGAGAACTTCAATAAATTCGTGCAGAACGAAGCGATCGAAGTTCACCTCGCTACGAATTTCACCACCATGTTCTTCGACAATGTCCCCGCAGATTTCAAGCAGGAAATGTATGCCTGGTTGGACACCAACGCCGCCGCAGATCGCAAGCCTGGCATGACCGATGAACAGTTCTATTACAAGACCCGCAAGAATGCTGTGGGACCCTTCAAGGCCAAGTCCTATGCTTTGCCTGAAGATGCCAAGGCGAGATTGATCGGCGCCTGGGAAGCCCAGTTTGACAAGTTGTTCAATTTGCTCGGTGTGAAAGATACCAAGCAATACACCGATAAATACATCAAGCCTGTAAAGGTTGCCCCCAACTTCTCAGATTTTGTGAAGCAGGATGCGGCCGCTGAAGACGTAAGCGATCTGGCTGATTAAGTTTTTTTCATCCCGCAGATAAAACTGCGGGATGAATTTTATTTATGCCTCAATCTGATCAAGGCGTTACGAAAGATAGATATATGCTCATCCCTCGCACGGCGATTTTTATCCGCCGCGGGGATGAGTATTTGTTAATTAAGGGAGCACCCACCAAGCGTTTGTGGGCTGGGAAATATAATGGCCTGGGCGGGCATGTGGAGCGCGGCGAGAATGTGCTTTTCTCGGCCCAGCGTGAATTGCTCGAAGAAGCAGGCATCACAGCAGATTTGTGGCTGTGCGGAACGGTCATTGTAGATGCTGGGGATGTGGGGATATGTCTGTTTGCGTTTTGCGGGGATAATGTTCGGGGTGAGATAAAGGCTTCTTCTGAAGGAACAGTTGAATGGGTTAAGAAAGAAGCGGTTCTTCATCTGCCAGTGGTCGATGATCTGCCGATCCTGCTTGAGCGGATCCATGGCATGCAGCGTGGTGATCCGCCTTTTTCAGCGCGGTCGTTTTATGAAAATGAAAAAATAAAAATTGTGTTCGGGTCTTGATTTTTAGGGGATGATGTACGCTTGTAGTTCGGTGGTGACTGTGTAGTTGGTGCCGCCGAAGTCGCCGTTTTCCACAGATTTTACATAACCGATACCTGGGGCGTACCACAAGAGACTTGCCCCATTGAATTTAATGGGAACCTCAAGGCCTTCAAAAATTGCTTTGATGTCGATGGCTGGGTTGGCTTGCAATTTTGTGGCATTGAATGTGCCTGCTGTGACAGTGACAGACTCGATGCCCATTTCTTTCATGTCTACTGTGTATGTTCCGCTTGCTTCCGCTTTTTGATCGCCAGGCATGGCTACTGTGCCTTGCATGGTCAGGTTGTATTGCCACTGCATTCCAGGTGTAATTTCTTTCGGAAGGGTCAGCCCTGTAATTTCTACGGTTGCGAATTCGGCTGTGATGCCCTGCGTGGAGACGCCTGCCGCAGTGCTGCCGCCCAATTGCAAGGCCTGTAATCCATCAGGTGTACAGGCCCATTCCTGTGTGCGGGTGGTTTGATCGAACTGGGATGTTAAAGTGAATCCGTCTGCGTCGACGTTCGTGACCGTGTCGGTGTAGATCAATGTGCCTGCTGGGCTGCCTGTGCTAATGTACGTCCAGGATGCGCCTGGTTTGACGGGGAGAAGCGCGTTATCACAGGAGCCATCGGACACGGTGTTTGCATTTGGCTGTGGAGTAAAAGGCAGGACGATCTCGGAGGATTGATCCACGCCACAGGCAGATAAAGTAAACAAAATAAAAATGAAAAAAATAATTGCAGAACTTCTTTTCGCTTGCATAATGTTCTCCGTGATAATTGATTCCCCTGTAGGTGTTTACCACTTTAAAAGTGATATTGTGAAGCGGCTGCCTCTATTGGGTTCACTTTCAACTTCGAGCGTGCCTTTATGCTGTTGGATCACCTGACGCGTAATGGACAGGCCAATACCAAGTCCGCTGTACAATTCATCCCCATGTTTTTCGAGATGGAAGAAGCGGTCGAAAATGCGTGGACGAATCTCGGGGTCAATGCCAATTCCCTGATCTTCTACTGAAAGCAAGACCTTGCTTCCTTGTTCAGCAAGGCGCAATTCCACTGTCCCGCCTGGTGCGCTGAATTTTAGAGCATTGTCCACCAGCGCTATGACTGCGCGTTCGAGAGATTGTGGATCGCCCTGCACCTTGGGAGTGTTGGGATCGCCTTTTATTTTCAATTTGATATTGCGTGCTTCTGCCTTTTGAGCATATTTTTTCACAGCAGCTTCTGCCACATCCATCATGTTGACGGGTTGAAAATCAGGCAGCACCAATTCGATCTCTTGCAGGAAGAGAATATCATTGGTCAGCGCGGTGATCTGATCCACATTGCGCATTACAGTCTCAATCGTTTGCGCCAGTTGTTCGCCAGAGAGCATTCCCTTTTGCAGGGCGTGTAAATATCCGCTTGCAACCATCAATGGTGTGCGCAATTCATGTGCCACATTGGTTAGAAGTTCCCGTCGTGCAAGTTCCTGCTCGGTCAGTTTTTGATAGGCATCGGCGAGTTCTGAAGCGCGCAATCTCAGATCCTCAATTGCCATCTGGTCATTTTGTCGCAGGCGGTTGCTGATCTCACTGACCATCGCCATGGACACGCTGGGACTGTATTTCAATACACGGTTGAAACCCTCTTTGTCCAACTCAAGCACAACCACATTGGTTTTCGTAGTGACCGTTGCGGCGCGCGGCGCGTTATGAATCAGCGCCATCTCCCCGAAAAAATCGCCCGCAGTTAAAGATTTCAACAATCGTATTTCAGAATTGTTGATCATTTTTGTAACTTCAAAATCCCCTTCAAGGATCATGTAAAAAGTATATTCCACGGCATCTTCCTTACACACCACCGTTTCGGGCGGGTAGGTTCTGATGCGGCTGTTCATAATGATCTCCTGAATTTCTTCAGGCTTGATCCCAGGGAACGCGCGTGGAATAATTTTTGCAGGGGTACGAATATTAGTCATGAGTTGGATTTTATCACGCAGGTAAATTTTGATTTTCACCCATTTGGGCTATGCCAGGAATTGTAGCAAAGATACGGATTGCGCAAATTGCGGTTTCAAAACATTTCCTCATACACGTATAATGGAGATAAGAACTTTGAAAAAGAGGATGAAATGAACATTTTCAAGCAAATCATGTGGATGACGATCAGCGCATCTTTTCTGGCCTCAGCCTGCCAGCCCGCAACAGCTATTCCTACTCTGCCGCAGCCGACTCCCACCTCATCGCCTGTAGTGACTTCGACC
>JAVBXV010000319.1 GCA_030824405.1 Anaerolineales bacterium
CGCATCGCGTGGATCTGTCCGGGCGAGGTATGTGTCCGCATCAAAATCGGGTTATCGCCGCGATTTTCTGTTTCGATAAAAAATGTATCCTGCATATCGCGCGCGGGATGATCGGGCGGGAAGTTGAGCATCTGAAAATTGGTGTCATCGGTTTCAACTTCGCGCGAGGTGTATACCTGAAAACCCATCTCCGCGAGAATGTCCAACACGCGCCGCAACTGCTGCGTGGATGGATGCAGTCTGCCGATGTTCACTCCGCGCCCGGGCAGGGTTACGTCCAATTTTTCTTCTTCGAGGGATTTCGCCAATGCGGCATTTTTGATCGCCTCGGCACGTTCTGCCAATGCGGCTTCCAACGCCACTTTCACACGGTTCGCCGCCGCGCCGACGATTGGTTTCTCTTCCTTTGAGAGTTTCCCAAACCCGGCAAAGACCTGCATCAGCTCCGAACTGCGCCCCAGCGTGGAGATGCGCCACGCATCCAATGCGGCCTGATCTGTGATGGCAGCCAAAGACTCCAGCGCAGATTTTTCGATCTCGTTCAATTTATCCAACATAGAACCTCCAAGTTTCGGTATTCGTTAATCGGGAATCGGGATTCGGAAATAGGCTTGCGCCATTATTCCGATTCTCGAAGAACGATTCCCAAATTCCGATAAATAAAAACCTCCCGTCCACAAATGGGACGAGAGGGAGTTCTCGCGGTACCACCCAAGTTAGCCGCGCTTGCCGTTTAAAGCTCGCGACTCTCTTTGTGCTGACTAACATCAGCCTCTCGCATAACGTTGAGAAACGGTTCAGACTACTAGAATTTCATTCACCTGAACGGCTCGAGAGGGAACTTCAACTGATTTCGGTCGAGTGCAATCTCAACAACTACTTTGCACATCTCTGGCGGCTTCTGCCAGCTTACTTTCCTCTGTCACGGCCTTTAAATTGATTGCCGTAATTATCTGCGGAATCGGGGAGATGTCAAGGTGCCGCAGATAATTTAAAACCTCAATGTTGGGTTCAGGCAGAAGAGGCAGATCAAGTTTGACAAGATATTTTCAATTGAAGCTCTTTTCATGCCTGTAAGTTTCGAGTAACTTGTGACATTCATCCATTAGCAGATGTGGGCATGGGTTGTATGATTTAGATATGCAAACAAATACCCATGAATCCCATTTAGCTGAACATTTTCATCACACTCAAACAGACCCGCACAAACGTGCCTCTGGTCTTTCAGATTTTATTCTGGGCGCGCAGGATGGGCTGGTGAACGTCCTTGGCGTTGTGCTTGGAATTGCAGCGGCAACAAATGATGTGCGTGTAGTGCTGGTGGCAGGGCTTGCCACCACCTTCGCCGAATCCATTTCAATGGGCGCGGTGGCGTTTACGACCACACTTGCTGATGCAGATTTATATCAAAGCGAGCGCGAACGCGAATATCGCCATATTATAGAAACGCCGAATCTCGAGATCAAAGAGATCCGCGATATCTATGCGAGTAAAGGATTTAAAGGGGAGTTGTTGGATCACATCGTGGATACCATCACTGCAAGCCAGGATGTGTGGGTGGCAGTGATGATGGCAGAGGAGCATCAACTTGCGCCCGTGGACCGCAAAACAGCCATTCGCGCCGCGTGGGTGGTTGGGCTTTCTGCGATCATCGGGTCACTGGTGCCAATTGCCCCGTTCATGTTCCTGCCTGTCGCCACAAGCATGTGGATGTCTGTGCTGGTGACAGCGCTGGTACTTTTTGCGATCGGTTTTTACAAGGCACGTGTGACCGTGGGCAAACCAATGAAGAGCGGACTCGAAATGGCAGTCATCGGAACTCTCAGCGCAATGGCTGGTTATTTGGTGGGCGTCCTGCTTAAGGTTCCGCCTCTACCGTAAAGATCAAACCATCCGTTCGTATTTGCGATTCTTTTTCACTCTGTTGGTCAGGTTGACCAGCAGAGTGTTTATATATCGGGCGAACACTTGTGCCAGTTCCTTCTCGTTGATCGTAAAAGGGGAAAGAGTATATCTGGATAACAGCAGCAGGCCGACGGTCCCAAATTGATTCGATACGGGAATTCCCATCCAGGAGCGGGTGTTGTCTGGTGAGGCTATGTTTGTCCATGCGGGTACGATCCGAGTATCCTCCAGCATCAGAGGCTGATTGATATCGAATATGGATTTATAGATGAGGTTGTTTTCAAAAGGTTCATCAATGAGATGTACCGCCTCATTCATGCCAAGGATTGCCGAGATTTCATCCTGACTGCGAAGCACAAGACGGGCATGATGGAACGGCACCACCAGATTCATGCTTTCCATGATCAGGTTTAAAGTGCTGACGCTGGATGTTTCGTTGGCGAGGATCGTATCTATGGTATTGAGCGAACTGATAATTCCGCTTAAGTTGTTTGAAAGTTGTGATTGTGTAAGAAGCAGGACGTACATATCCAGAAGATATAACCTGCCGTCTTCGTGCTCAATAATAATGGGGTCATAGATATTGCTTTCAGGACGGCTGAGTGCAAGCTTCACAGCAAGGTTGATGGATAAATGACTCCTAAGAGTAAAAGCATCTGCATCCAGTTCCCTTTCCAGTTCGCCAATGGACCTTCTGAGAAACAACTCAACGCCATATCGCCTGCCAAGCCTCTCGAACATTTTATGGCGTGGAATTACTCCAACAGCCTTTTCATTTTCGAGGACGATCACGCCTGGAATGAGCATGTTGTTTTGCATGTGAGATGCCGCAGTTTCTACAAGTGTATTTTGCGAAACTGCATAATCAAACAACGGCAGATCTCCGATGCAAACTGGCACTGGAATATGCCCCGTGGGAAACATTTTGAAATAGTGTGGAACGGGAGCTTCTCTCATTTTGAATGAGAGTATTGTAAATGTGAGGTCTTAATTGGTTTTGAAGAACAGGTTAACGGGTGGTAAAGGAATAGTGTCAGTTTGTTTTTTTGAAATACAGGTTTACCAGCATCCCTAAAAAGAAGACGAATAATATCGTCACGATCACTTCCGCTCCCCAGCCAATGACGGGGACAAAGGTGAGGATCTCAAGCGCGGTGTCTTTGAGTAAAGTGGAAAGCCCATAGATCACAGCGGCCGAATAGCCGATCTCTTTGAATCCCAATTTGTACTCATGCACTTTGGCAAGATGGACGATCATGTAGATCTCCAATGCGGTCAGCAGCAGGGAGGTGCCTGGGATGGGAGCTGTGATTGCTGAGATCACGCCCGCGACTAGTGTGTAGATCAGGATCAGTTTCATCTGCTTAGGAAATAGAAAGCGCCAAGTGCCGCCGCGCCAAGACATAACATCAACACCACGCCGATCAGGATCCAGGTAGTCCAATTGGTGCCGCTCTCTTCCTGGATGGCGGGATTATATTCACGTGAAATGAATGGCTGTGAACGCGTTTGTGTTTGCTGGCCGATCTGCGCTTCATTTGCCTGCGTGCTCATGGAGGACGCGCCTGCAGACAGAACGCCGAATTCGTTCATTTTATTAAAGGCGCCTTCTATCTTTTGACGCACGTCCTCGGGTAATTCGTTCATTCCTTCATATATTTGTCCGTCGTACTTGATCGAGCTGGCAAACGAGCTCATTACATTTTTTACGATATCGCCTTCCAGAAAATCAGGAATGCCGTTGCCGTTCTTGTCCACGAGGATGTTCATCATTTGCTCGTAGGCCTGTCTTTCGTTGACGGGCATTTCTTCAATGCTCTGATAACTTTTTCCATTAAAAATAATAGCTGGCATGCTGTCTCCTTTTAAGTACGGACGATCAATTTGTAAAGTTTATCATTTATTTTTTCGTCTGTTCTTTCGACCGCTCATCATCAGGCTTTCGATCCATGCGGCGAGCGGTTCGGGTGGGGGATAGTATTTCACTTCCCAGGTTTCGAGCGCGCGTGTTTTCAAAATATAATTTGCGGCTTCCAGCCCAGTTACGCAGGCGCGTTCCAAAAAGAAGGCGGGCACTTCATGCCGCACCCAATCGCCTGCGCAAAATAAATTCTCCCACGGTGTTTTGATTCCCAAGTGTGTGCCGCGTACGCCGAGCGCAGGCAGGGTGTGCGAGTCTGCGTTGCGCTGCAAAGATGGCGCGATCAAATGCCCCTTCAATTCTGGGTACGCGCGCTGTACATCTGTGATCACGTTCGCGATCAAAACAGCATCGGCTTGCTCGAGCACTTTGCGCGGGCCATACACGTGCACTTCAATACACGCGCCGCCTGTTTCATCGCCCCACTTTTTATATTCTGAATAGATCTGGTCGAGCCAGAAAAAATTATGCATTACAAAATCGCCGCTGAACATACCTGCCTCAGAATGTTTGCGCGGCTTTTTATCAAACCACAAACGAATGACCGCGTGGCCCAACCCATGCGGAAAGAAAAAATCGTCAGAGGGGAAACTGTTCTTGATAATTGAACCCGCTGCGGGTGAGTCTGAAGCGAGGATGATGAATGGAGCATGGTCAGCGCCTGGGGTTCCATCCTGCTCCCAATGCGCGATCCACTCTCCATCCACTTTTTCCACACGCTTCACTCTGCGCTTGAAACTGATCTCGCCTCCGAGATCCAAGATCTTCGCGGATAGTTTTTCGCAGACCTCGCCGCCGCCGTTGGGAAGATATTCAAACGCCCAGGCATCGCGGCGCATGAGCGTGTAAAAACGGAGGAAAGCGAGAAAGCCCGCCAGCGGAACTTCATCTGGATCGGTGGCGAGACCGTTGCGCGTGAGACCAAAGAACAGTGACCGAAATGCGGGTCCCCATTTTTTGAGTGCGTTCCCAAAGGTTAAGCCTTCGAGCGCCTGATCTTCCATGAATGGATCGATGCCGATCGCCATCACCAGCACAGACCACACATTGAAAACAGACAGCCAATCTCGCAGGCCAAGCATGAATAAAAATTGTGGAAGTAGAAAAAGTTGGATGTAATGAAATGGGGCGGGGATGCTGCTGTTGCGAATGGCGGAACCGATCGGTGCGCGGCGAATGCGGTCACCCGAACGATAGATCCATTGCTCATCCCGCGCGCGGACAAATTCAGAAACGACCTCATGCCGTTTGAGCATGGCGCGCAAATTAACATACGAAGACCAGACCCCATGCACGCCATGTTCTGACGAGAAGGACCAGTCTTTTATTTTGATATTTTGTTTGCCTGAAAGCCTGCCGCCGATGCGTTCATCGGCTTCGAGGATGAGCGGTTTGAGACCGCGTTCGGCAAGATGCAGTGCGGCGGTTAACCCTGCAACTCCGCCGCCGATGATGAGGACGTCGTATTTTGATGATGTCATTAAGGGAGATTATATCTGTTTGTCTCGCGTGGATTCAGCCAACTGCTTTCAAAACTCTCAACGCCCGCAATGTGACCCATTTATTCGGCTCTTTCTTTTTCCCGAAATTGACCCAGGTTTTGCCTGCGTAATCAAATTCAAGCGGCCAGCGTCCATCTTTATCCTGCTTCTCGCGGATCAGATTGATGGTATTTTCCAGACGCTTATCTTTTCCATATCCCAGCCCAACGAGCGCCTCGGCGATCTGTAAAATATCGGTGATGTAAAAAACAGGGAAGCCAAACTTCCACCAATCCCTGTTGGATTTATCTGTATTGCCGTTTGGATAATTTGCAGTGATGGGATCGACACTGAGGAAAAAATCCACGCCTTGTTGGATGGCATCCTTCATCAAGCGGGTTTTCCTTTTGGCGGGCCACTTGCTGAATGCCAGCATCACTTTTGTCCCGCCCCATGCGCAGGGAAGTTTGTTATTGGCTCCGCATGCAAAATTGGGTCCGCATTTATATGCGTAATAACGGAGAGGTGCATTCTTGTCTGTGCTGGGCGCGATGCCTTCGCCCGTGACGGTGCGTGCCATCCAATCGTACGCGCTTTTCAAACGTGGATGGTTGTAGCCCAACTCCATCAATGCCCAGCACAAATTCCCCTGAAGACAATCAATTGTGCCAGAGGGCACGCCAGATGTCATTGCGCTGAATTGGCCGCCTTCTGTTAAAGCATGATCGATCAAATGTTTGCATCCCCGTTCGATGCGTTTGTCTTCGCAGGCGGATGCGCCAAGTTGTGCCAGCATGATGATCGACCAGACCGTGGATCTGTATTTGGGGCCATATCCGCTGCCTGGTTTTACCCAATAGCCTGCTGTTTCCATCTTCGAGAGGACTTTCGCGATCGGCCCTTCTTTGTAGGCCTGCTTCTGTGCAGACTTCAACTCTGTATTGTCTGCGGAAACTCCCATCAGATCACGCATCGCCAGATAGCGCACCGCGGGCGTATCACTTTCCAGAAGCCATGCTACGGAATCTCCCTTTAGTTGTGTTGTCCAGGGCATAACCACCTCTCTGCAAGGTTTTTATTTTTTATCTTGATGAAATCAATATAGCACTTTTAATATTGAATTGCTATATTCATAGCCGCATGGTGATTGATTCTGCTTTTGAAAAAGTATATACTAATGATGTGGAGCCTCTCAAGGATATTGCCAGCATCGCTCAATCCTTGACAACCATTTTGGCGATTTTTGTCAGTGGTTTTTGGGGGTATTGGGTTTTTGTAAAAAACCGTCAACAATACCCACGAGTGAAGTTGTCTCATACGATCACGCATCACAAAATTGACGATGAAAATATTTTGCTGCATGTCATTGTCAATGTTCAAAATTCTGGAGATATTCTTTTGTCTTTGAGAACCGCAGCGACCCGTGTTCAGCAGGTAATACCACTTCCAGAAATAATGTCTGAAGCCATCAAATTGGGCCTCGACCCAGTGCGGGATGGCGAAACAGAGATCGACCTGTGGCCTTTGTTGGGCTCACATGAAACCGTATTTCAGAAAAATCTTTTCGAAGCGGAACCTGGTGAGATCCAGGAGCTTCATCATGATTTTATAATTCCAGAAGATATCAAGACAATTATTGTGTACAGCTACTTGAGAAACATAAAGAAGCGAACACGTGAAATTGGGTGGAACCTCACCACCTATTATGATATTCAATGAATAGAAAGGAGTTTAACATGCCCAACCAAGGCCCGCCCAAACCGCCTCCACCCGCTGGAGGAATCAGTATCAAAGCCATCGAGGGGATCGGCCCCGCGTACGCCGCCAAGATCCGTAAGGCTGGTGTGCGCACGACCGCAGCACTTTTGCAAAAGGGGAGCACGCCTGAAGACCGAAAGTCGCTTGCGAAGGTGACTGGTGTCACCCCGAAACAGATCCTCGAATGGGTGAACCGTGCAGACTTGTTCCGCGTGCAAGGTGTCGGCGCGCAATACTCTGACCTGCTCGAAGCCGCAGGCGTGGACACTGTTGTGGAACTGTCCAAGCGCAAACCTGAAGCGTTGATCGAAGCGCTTGCAAAAGCGAATGAGAAGAAGAATTTGGTCAACCAGCTTCCAGGCTTAAGCCGCGTGCAGACCTGGGTCAAACATGCCAAGTCTTTGAAGCGGGTAGTGAAGTACTAGAAACAAAAAAATTCCGATGTCAACGACATCGGAATTTTTTTGTTTAACTAAGAGATTACCCCTGCAAGCTTTCCCACTCTGCGAGAGTTGCGTCCATTTCTTTTTGGACGCGGTCATATTCCTTTGCGAGTTCTATAACCTTGCCAGGGTCTTTGGGAGGGTTGGCCAAACTTGCGCCAATTTCGGCGAGTTTCGCTTCGAGCTCTGCCATTTTGGTTTCAACTGCTTTTAATTGATTTATTTTTTTTCGTTCTTCTTTTGTAGTTGCGCTTTTCGCGTGTTTTGATTCGAGATGAGCAGACTTGGCGGCACTGGCAACAGGAGCCGCGTTTTTGGCGGCAGACTTCGGAGATTTTTGCGCGGCCATAAACTCTTGATAGGCTTTATTTTCGCGTTCAGCTCGTAATTCTGAATACGTGCCCTTGTACACAGTGAGATGTGCGCCTTCGGTATCGATCTCCCAGATCTGGGTGGCAACTGCGTCCACGAGATAACGGTCATGCGTGATGAGCAGAACCGTGCCTTCGTAATCATCGAGCACAGCTTCCAACACTTCCTGCGATGGGATATCAAGATGGTTGGTGGGTTCGTCGAGCAGCAGGAAGTTCGTATCCTGCAAGGCGAGTTTGGAGAGTGCCAGACGTCCGCGTTCACCACCAGAGAGCATGCCTACTTTTTTGTAGACGTCATCGCCGCTGAATAAATACTTGCCAAGATAATCGCGGATCTGCCCGGGCTGCCACTGCGGCATGACCGATTCGATTTCCTGGATGACCGTTCGTTTCGCGTCGAGGCCTTCGTGCGCCTGTGCAAAATATCCGATGTGCAGGCTGGAGCCGAGAGTGACTGTCCCTCCCAGCGGTTCGATCTGTCCAAGAATGGTTTTCAGGAAGGTGGTCTTGCCTGCGCCGTTGGGACCGATCAACGCGGCGCAGTCTTTTCTGCGTAACTCGATCGGCGGAGTTTTGAATAATAATCTGCGCGGAATATTTCGGTCGGGTTCGGCTTCGTAGCCGACTTCTAGATCTTTCGTGCGAATGACCACATCACCAGAACGTTTTTCAGAACCGAGACGCAAATGCAAATTGGGTAATGTGCGAACGGGGGAGCGCAAGGCGCGCACGCGGCGTTCCGCTTCTTCAGCGCTGAAATAAGATGTGGTCACATTTACTTCTTCGGCGGTCTCGCTCCATTTTTGAGCCAGCGCGGCTTCGAAGCCGATCTGTTCCACGGCTTGCACGAGACGCGAAAGACGCTTCAACTTGCCTTTGGCTTGCAGCGTATTCTGCCCCGCAATATGTTTCTTGATGTAATCCAGCTCCTTCATGAGCTTTTCTTTTTCGCTCTCGAAGACTTCCTGTCTGCGGTTTATGCGTTCTTCGCGTTGTTTCAAATACGCGCTGTAATTTCCTGTGTATAACTCGAACGCGCCAGGCAGCATTTCCAAAATGACATTGCTGGCTTTGTCCAGAAAATAACGATCATGCGAAACAATGACCGCCGCGCCATCCCATTGATTCAAATATCCTTCGAGCCATTCAACGGCGCGAATGTCGAGGTGGTTGGTCGGTTCATCGAGCAGAAGCAGGTCTGGGCTTGAGAGTAGGAGGCGCGCTAAAAATGCACGGGTGCGCTGTCCGC
>JAVBXV010000279.1 GCA_030824405.1 Anaerolineales bacterium
CTGCGGGAGGATTGATATAATCTCAACCTATGCGCCCATCCTTCTTTCACCACCTTCACCCGCCCACCATCCCAGCCGCACAATCGCGCTGGCGCTATACATTAGGCGCAGGCGGCACCGCCATTTTCCTCGCGTTGATATTGGTGATCACGGGCACGTTGGAAATGTTCTATTACATTCCCACGCCAGACCAGGCCGCGCTTTCGATTCAAACCATCACCTACTTTGTGCCGTTCGGCGGGTTTCTCCGCAACCTGCATTTTTGGTCGGCGCAGCTTTTTATTATCGTCAGTGCAGTTCATCTCATGCGCGTTATTTTTACCGGCTCGTATGCCCCGCCACGCCGTTTCAATTATCTGCTTGGGTTGGCACTTTTTGTAATTTCGATCCTAATAAACTTCACGGGCTACGTTCTGCGCTGGGATCAAGGCATTCAATGGGCCTTGGTCGTCGGCACAAATTTGATCAAGACCATTCCATTCATTGGCGATAATCTTTATCAAACCCTGATCGGCGGCACGCAGCCTGGGTCAGCCACCTTGATTCGCTTTTACGCCTGGCACATTTTTGGATTAATGATCCCCGCCGCATTCCTGATCGGATGGCACGCCTTTCGTGTCCGCCGTGATGGAGGAATCGCTCTTCCGCCCCCCAGCCTGCGCACTAACCCCGAACGGATCACACGCTTTGAGTTGGTGCGCCGTGAAATTCTCGCCATGCTATTCACAGCTTCTGCTTTAATTGTGCTCTCCATTTTTTCAGCCGCGCCCATTGCCCCACCGATCGTTGAGATGAATACCCTTGGCGCAGAAGTGCGTGCGCCCTGGTTCTTCCTGTGGGTTCAGCAAATGCTCAAATGGGGCGACCCCTTTATTTGGGGCGTGCTTGTCCCCGTCATCGTTCTTGTCATCCTCGTTCTTATTGCTTATATTTTTCCAAAGCCAGCCGAAAGTGAATTGGGACGTTGGTTCCCAATATCCAATCGTCTGGCGCAGATCACGCTTGCTATCATTTCAATAACCATAATTGTCTTAACTTTGCTTGCAATGCGGCCTATTAAATAAAATGTATCGTCGTCTGCTGTTTATTGGTTCTACTCTTTTACTGGTTGTCATTCTCGTTGCATGGCAGCAAAGTTCACGCACGCCAAACCCGATCGCACTGATTCCCACCCTGACAGGCGAAACCGAATATTGCACCACCTGCCATGCAGAACTGCCCGAGATCAGCAAATCACATCCACTGCAAACTTTTGGCTGTGTGAGCTGTCACGGCGGCGAGAGACTCGCGTTGGATGCCGATCTTGCACACAGCAGTATGCGCGGCGGCGCGAACCCGTCTGATCTGTCAGTGGTGGAAATGTCCTGTGGCGGAAGCAACTGTCACTCAGGCAGCGAAGCGGAGAATCGTGATCACATCCAGCGCGTGATGACCAGTGTTCAATCCACATATACGGGCGCAATTACCAGCATCCGCTTTACGTTTGGCGCACAAACCGATCTCATTCCGCAATTTGGAACCAGCGCAATCACCGATGAAAAAACGCAAACGGGCATCACGGCACTGGCTGCTTTTGATGCAGCAACAGAAACAAACCCGATGGTTCAAAAATTTGGCGAGAACTGCCTCACCTGCCACATCAACGCAGTGCCACGCGAAGGGGACGTGTACGCACGCCAGACAGGCTGCGCGGCGTGTCACTCAACAGAAAAACATACGCTCACGACAGCCATTCCTTACAAGCAATGCAACGCCTGCCATAACCGCGGAAATTATGATCTGGGCTTGATGACATTTGTTGAGCGCACAGACCAGCCCGCAACACGCATTGACGATTACTATCAACCCATCGCGCAATTCACGCAATGTGAATACACACTGGATTGCGTGGACTGCCACACGCGTAGCGAAGTGATGGGCGACGGCGATCTGCACGCCAATCAAAAATCTATTCAATATGTGCAGTGCCAAACCTGTCACGGCACATTGACCGAACTGCCGCAAACAAAAACCATCACCGACCCAAATGATATTGCGCTCAGAATGGCGTTCCTCAACCCCGTTCTGGATCTGAAAGTGGGCGATACAATTCTTGTCACTGAAAAAGGGGAACCACTTTGGAATACGCGCGTGCTGCCCGATGGGACTTATGAATTGATCGGCAAGGCAACCAGCCAGCGTTTTGATTTTCGCCCTGTGATGGGCAGTGCCTGTGAACAAAAACCAGATGAGCAAGGCTCGCAATACTGCCACGCCTGCCATGCCGTGGAGCGCTAATGCCTGACCTTTCCCGCCGCGATTTTTTGAAACTCACCACCAGCACCCTGCTGACCGCAAGCGGTTTGCTTGGGCTGGGTGCGTTGTTTCGCTTTCTTGGATATCAAACTGAACCCCCGCAACAAACACAATTCGACCTCGGCGCGGCATCCAACTACCCCGTGGATTCGCGCACACTTCTTCCCAACATCCCCGCCTTGTTGCTACACACGAACGATGGCTTCTCCGCCATGAGTTTGACGTGCACACACTTGGGTTGTACAGTTGAATCAAAAGAAAACGGATTTGCCTGTCCATGCCACGGTTCAAGATATGATGCACAAGGCAATGTATTAACTGGCCCCGCAAAAAAACAACTCAGCACACTTCGGGTTGAAACCACACCTGATGGAAATTTGATCCTGCATACCGATTAAGTTCGAACGGAGTTTAATATGTCTCCTGATCTATATACCCTGCTTCAAGAATCATCCGCAAGACACAGTCACCTTTGTCCGCGCCAGGTATTGGGCGTGCGTTTGGGGCTGGCTGGTTTGGCCGCATTGGAATTGGAAGCACCGATCAACAAGCAAACTGGGCTGGTCATCATTGAAACAGACGGCTGCTTTGCAGATGGAGTCAAAGTTTCCACAGGCGCAGCCATTGGACATCGCACCTTGCGCGTCAATGACTTCGGCAAGACCGCCGCTACTTTTGTAGACGTGAAAACAGAGCGCGCCATCCGTGTTGCCCCGCTGTTGGACATACGTCAACGTGCCAGCGCATACCTGCCCAACGAAGAACGTCACTACTTTGCACAACTTGAAGGCTATCAGATCATGCCTGATGAAGAGATGTTCCAATATCAAGAAGTTGTTTTACAACCATCCCTGAAAGCCTTGCTCAGCAAACCCAACATGCGCGTCAACTGCGAATACTGCGGAGAAGAGATCATGAACGAGCGCGAGGTCGTGATGAATGGCAGCACGCTCTGTCTGTCCTGTGCCGATCAGGGATATTACCTGCTCAAGTCTGCATCTGTTGAAATGTGCGAGTTGATCTCAAACCAGTCTCGTTAAAAACAAACTCACCCGCGAAAATATCTTTCGCGGGTGAGTTTTTCGAAAAAATTCAGTCTATTCTTCTGTGATCGTGATCGTCTCGATCTTATCGCCTTCAAATGCTGGAGCCTGCTCAGGGTCACGGCGCGTGAGCCCGTTGACCACGTCCATGCCTTCGATCACTTGTCCAAAAATGGTGTAGCCGCCATTCAGGAATTCCTGCGGACCAAAAGTGATAAAGAACTGACTGCCGTTCGTGTCGCGGCCAGCATTCGCCATTGCAACCACACCGTCTTTATCAAACGTCAGGTCGCTGTCCTCGTTCACGAATTCATAACCAGGGCCGCCCATGCCTGTCCCATCGGGGTCGCCGCCCTGTGCCATAAATCCATCCAGCACGCGGTGAAACGTTGTTCCGTCAAAAAATCCTTCGCGCGCAAGGAAGACAAAACTATTAACCGTGATCGGCGCCTTGTCTGCATACAACTCGATCACAAACTCGCCGCCTTTTTCCATTTTCACAACGGCCTTATAGGTCTTGCCTGTGTCAATGGTCATCGCGGGTGCGGCGTCATATTGTTTTTTAGCGCCATCACCTGCTGCGCCTTTCTTCGGCACATATTGCCAGGCAAAAATACCGATCACCACCACGATCACAGCCGCTGCAATATATTGGATCGTCATATCAGATTTCACCACCTGTTTCTTTGAAACTTTTTTCTTCGCCATGCCATCTCTCCTAAAAAATATTTTCCTAATTTTACCTGATGCCGACATAACGCACCCCGCGCACATGCATTATGGCCTTGCGCCGAGCATCTTTTTCCTTTATGCTTGAAGTGCATGAAAACACTTTTCAAAAAACAAATCGCCATCCCACAAGACCACGGCTCGTGGGTCTTCATTCTCAGCCCATTGCTCATCGGCATCTTCGTGGGCAAAACATTCACGTACGCAAGCATAAGCCTGTTCATCACGGCGATGTCTGCCTTCATGATTCGCCAACCCATGACAGCTTTTGTCAAAGCCCTCTCTGGACGACGCCCAAAGACCGATCTGGGCCCCGCCCGTTTCTGGGTGCTGGTCTATGGCAGTATCTCAGCCCTGGCCTTGATCCTGCTCATCCGCGCAGGCTTCGGATATCTTCTTTATCTAGCCGTTCCTGCGGCGCCAGTCTTTGCATGGCATTTGTGGCTGGTCAGCCAACGCGCGGAGAGGAAACAGGCTGGCATTGAAGTCATTGCAACAGGAGTGTTATCTCTCGCGGCTCCTGCGGCCTACTGGGTGGGAATCCACGCCTATGACCCAGCGGGCTGGTGGCTATGGTTCTTCACGTGGATGCAGTCTGCGGCGAGCATTGTCTACGCGTATCTACGGCTCGAGCAACGGGAACAGGCTGAGGTTAAGTCGCGAAGCGAGCAGTGGCGGATGGGAAGCCGTGCCCTATATTACACGTCGTTCAATTTGGCAGTGTCACTTGTTGCAGGCTGGGCAAACTTCGTTCCGCAGTTGATCTTCATCCCGTTTTTAGTGCAATGGCTTGAGACCCTTTGGGGCATCACGCACCCGTCCACTGGCTGGAAACCCGTACGCATTGGCATACGCCAACTCATTATCAGCACCCTGTGGACGATCCTGTTCATTGTGTTTTGGAGGACGACATGAACGATCTGAAATATGAATTACTCATCGAATTAAATAGTAGAATGGAAGCCGATCTTTTGAAGAGCTATCTTGAGGCTCAGGAAATTCCAGTGGAGTTATTTCAAGAAGCCATCGGGCACAACATTTACCCCGTCACCATCACAGGGATGGGAACTGTGCAGGTATTCGTGCCAAAAGAAAAAATAAAACAGGCACAAAAAGCGCTGGAGTTATTCTTGAACGAGAAATAGTTCTGATATCATCGAAGCATAATTGAATACAGATAAAGTAATCACACTATAAAAAGAATCTGGAGCCAAAATGGATTTTGATCTAAGCAAAGAACATAAAGTATGGAAAAAAGTTGTCCACGATTTTGTAGCAAAGGAAGTAAAGCCCAAAGCACGTGAAGTGGACGAGACAGAATCGTTTAACTGGGAAGCCGTCCGCAAGGGTGGGCCTGTGGGCTTGCTGGGGTTGAGTATTCCTGAGGAATACGGCGGCTCCAACGTGGACATGATCTCCATAGCGATCGCCCTGGAAGAATTAGGCTGGGGATGCGGCTCAACCGCATTGGCCTTCACCGCCCACAATGGGCTCGGCACTGCGCCCATTTCCATTTATGGAAGTGAAGAATTAAAAAAGAAATGGCTTCCATTGGTTGCAAGCGGAAAGAACAAACTCGGCGCACTCGCGTTGACTGAACCTGGAGCGGGGTCAGATATTCAAGGCGGCGTGATCACCAGAGCTGAAAAGCAAGGCAATGAGTGGGTCATCAATGGCGCGAAGATGTGGTGCACGAACGCAGGCATTGCGGAATACATCATCACCCTCGTGCGCACAGACCCGAAGGGCGGCTCAAAATCGTTGAGCATGGTTCTTGTCCCCACCGATTCAAAGGGACTGCACATTGGCCCTCCTGAAAAGAAGATGGGCTTGCGCGGCTCACCTGCCCACGCCATCAGTTATGACAATGTCCGTGTTCCTCTGGAAAATCTTGTAGGAACCGAAGGACGCGGGTTACAACAGACTCTCGCCACTTTGGATGCAGGCCGCATCAGCATTGGCGGCATCTCCGTTGGGCTGGCACAAGCCGCCTTCGAAGCCGCCGTGGACTATGCACGCGAGCGCAAGGCATTCGGGCAATCCATTTCTGAATTTCAGGCAATTCAATTCAAGTTATCGAATATGGCAACTGAGATCGAGCTGGCGCGTACCCTGCTCCACAAAGCCGCGTGGATCAAAGATCAGGGACGTCCATATAACAAAGAAGCAGCCATGGCGAAACTCTATGCCACCGAAATGGCCGAGCGCGTTTGCTATGAAGCGATCCAGATCCACGGCGGGAATGGATACAGCCGTGAATACAACGTAGAAAGAATGTATCGTGACGCACGCTTGATGACCATCGGCGAAGGCACCAGTGAAATTCAAAGGCTGGTAATCGCAAGGCATGTTCTGGCAAGTGAATAAACCAGGTTGGGCGCAGTGGAGCAACAGTAAATCTTTCACATGAACGAATCTACTATGAACAGTCCAGCAAATCTAGTGCTTTCCTTTATATCCGATTACTTTAGTTGGAACAAATATGCATGGGCACTATGGGCTAACCGGAAAGACAATTCTCAACAAGTGGTTGACTTGGCTGAAAAGAAATATGCCGAATTGCTAGAGAAATATTGTTTGCCTGGATTTAAAGGGATGGCAATATCATTTGGGTCAGATGCCTCTCATGAGCCTGAAAAAGAAATTATAGTATCAGAAAAGATTAACAACTCGAAAGCCATCTTTAGGACAAAGAAAACAGGAAGATTTTCTTTTATTTCAGAGTTTGAGTACAGACTTGTTAAGAAGTCATCCAAGTGGTATCTTGAAGCAGTTGATTACGTCGATATTGATGGAAAGCATCCAAGCCTTTAATATGCCCAACACCGCGTGCACTAGACAGGTGGGAGTCTTCGGCTTTTTCAAGCATTTTTCTCACTTCGAGCTTACACTGCTCTCAAGAAGAGTCCACGCCCGCCCACCTGCCAGTAACGCAAACCGATCTATTTAGAAGAGTTCTAATAAAAAAGTCTCACGGAATTCCGCGAGACTTTTTTGTTTCCACAATTTATTTTTCAACAATGATCCAGGCTGTTCCGTCTTCTGTCTCGGTTCTTGCCTGACCCACGCCAAATATTTTTTCAATTTCATCTGGCGCAAGGAAGTGACTGCGCATCAACAATAATTTTTCGGCAAGCGCGATCAACTTCACGCCAAAGGTGCGGATGTCTGGTTCTTCGATCACCATCACACCGCCAGGCTTCAGCACGCGGAACATTTCACGGGCAGAGTCGGCATGGTCAATTACGTGATGCAGTGCATCGACCATGATGACGCGCTCAAAAGAATTATCAGCGAAGGGCAATGATTCAGAACCGCCGCAGACAGGCTTGAGCGCGGAACGAGGCGCTTCTTTCAGCATCCCAAATGAGATATCGGCAACGATGGCATCCTCCACGCAATCGCGGATCGCAGAGATCACTCTGCCTGTGCCGCCGCCTACATCCAGCAATTTTCCTTTGACTGGCAGGGAAGCGACCTTGCACAGCATTTCTCTTTTTGAATAAGTTACTCGCGCATAGAGCGGGGCGATTGCGGCGAAATGGTCGAAAGTTGACATGTTATACCGTGATCAATTCTTTAATTTCATCAAACGTTGAAGGGCCAATTCCAGAGACGTTCTGAATATCTTCAATGACTGAAAATGGTCCGTTGGCTTCGCGATAATCCAATATTTTTTGAGCTGTAGTTGGGCCAATACCTGGCAGGCCGTCCAACTCTTCGAGCGTGGCGGTGTTGATGTTGACCAGATCTACATCTGAATTTTCAGTGGAAGAATCGTTTTGCGCGGGTTCGTCTGTGCCTGGCAGGTCGGGCGAACTGGAGGTTTCAGATGGTTCTTCGCCATCTTTATATGGAACGTCCAATTGCTGTCCGTCTTCCAGCAGCGCTGCGAGATTTAATGCGTTGCTGTTCGCTGAGGCCAATAAACCACCCGCAGCGTCGATCGCATCCTGCACGCGTGCGCCTTCGGAAAATTCATACAAACCTGGGCGCGGCACTGCACCGATCACATGAACTGCCACGGGGGCTTTCGTGGGCGCAGGCTGTAAAATGATCGGCTCGCCAGCAGGCGCACGAGAAACAAATACCAGCGCGCCCGCCAAAATAAAACCCGCCATCACTCCGAGCAAAACATATAGAGCTGTTTTCATAAAGAGAATTTTACTCCAACTTCATCACAAGCAACTCTTCCCCAGTCTTACGAAAGACATCGGCAATGTTGAACATCTGTTTGATGCGGCGAAAATATTTTGGCATCTCGCTCTCTTTGATCGAGGTGAAGCCAAATTTTTCATACATGGGGCCATTATGCTCGATGCACATCAGGTACAAAGGGCGTGGACTCTTTTGCAGCAAGTCTTCAATGATGGCGCGCGCCAACCCACGTCCGCGATATTCGGGAAGCGTGCCGATCGAGGCGAGTTCAAGAACATCTGCGCCATGAGGTTTCAACTGGCCGCAGGAAATCACCTGTCCGCTTTCATTGACGGCGACAACAAAACGCTTCCAGTCCAAACCCGAAGGGTTGATACCCACGATATGAATTAGATCTTTAATTTGAGCGGCTTCTGCTTCAAGGGCAGGCCGAATTACAAAATTGTCCATAAATTTCAAACCGCTCCTGCGGCAACCAGAATAATAAAAGTGGCAATGAACCAGTGAATTAACAGCGGCCACACAAAGGATTTTGTGCGCCACGCCACCCAGCCAAACGCAAAGCCGCCAAAGATCGTAGACAGGGTTTCAATTTCGGGCTTGGTGATGTGTGCCAACGCGAACGGAACCGCTTGCAGCCACAAGGCTTCGGGACCGAATTTACGCACATACGCAAACAGCACCCATCCGCGAAAGAAAAATTCCCAACCAAGCAGGTCAAGAAACGTTGTCCACGGCAGGCCGATCAGAAAACGTTCGTAATATGTTTTCA
>JAVBXV010000318.1 GCA_030824405.1 Anaerolineales bacterium
TGGGCGCGGCATTAATATGCCCATTGCCTACGAAGGTGCCTTGAAATTAAAAGAGATTTCCTACATCCACGCAGAAGGGTATCCTGCTGGTGAAATGAAGCATGGCCCGATCGCCCTGATCGACGAAGACATGCCCGTACTTTGCATTGCCCCCCAGGACCCGTGGCACGAAAAAATGATCTCACAAATTCAACAAGCCAAGGCACGTGGCGGCATGGTTATTGCCGTGGCAACCGAGGGAGACGAACTCATCAAAGGGATGGCTGACCACGTTCTCTGGGTTCCAGCAGCGCCGTGGATGCTGTCACCCATCATCACGGTACTGCCTTTGCAGTTGTTGGCATATCACATTGCCGCGATCCGCGGTCTGGATGTTGACCAGCCGCGCAACCTGGCCAAGAGCGTTACAGTAGAATAACAAATTCACCCGCAAAAGTGGCGTAGTTTACAATAAAACATCGGCTTATCCAAACAAAAATGTATACACATAAAAACGGCCACAACGTGGAAATTACAGTCCAAATGAGTATAATTATTTACAGACTTGTAGTTTGTCCGTAAAGTAAAGGAGAGAAAAATGATCCCAAGAAAAACTGAAAAGGGGCAAGCCATCATCCTGATCGTTTTCGCGATCGTGGGTTTGATCGGCTTAACCGCACTGACCGTGGACGGCGGTATGGCCTATGATGATCACCGTCACGCGCAAAACGCCGCAGATTCTGCCGCGTTTGCAGCTGCATTGGCCAATGCCAAAAGTGAAGACTTGGAATCTGCCGCGCTGGACATTGCCGCATCCAACGGATATGACAATAACGGCACCAGCAATATCGTTACCGTAACCATCGTCCCTGCACCATCAGGTACTTGCGTGGACAGATTTGGAGTCAATATCGCAGACAGCAAGGAAATTACCGTGGATATCACCTCCGAGGTAAAAACTTTCTTCGCACCTGTCATTGGCTTTAGAACGATCACAAACAGAGTGAGTGCCACAACCCGCGCATGCGGAGTATATATAGCCCCTATATTTGGTGGAAACGCGATCGTATCTCTCAATCCCGACACAACAAATTGTGCCTACGATAGCGGTCAAAGTGATGCTGCAAAATGGAATATTACTGGCGGCGGTATCTTCTCCAATGGCTGTGCCTATTCCAAAAACGGCGATTCTGTCACACTAGACCCGGGAGAATGCGTAACAACAGTTGGGGCAGCAAGCAACTTTACCTGCTCGCAAACAGGCCAACCCGCATATGCATACCCCGCTACTGCCCTCGCCCTGTACCCTCCCAACCCCTGCGATGGCACAGCTGGTGATGTGGGTATCATCCCGCCTGCTCTGCCAAACTCTGGAACCATAACCTATTCCAATGGTGTATATTGCATTTCCAATCTTGACCAGTACGACAGTCGCGATATCGTGTTGAACAATGCCACGCTGTATGTCACAGATCTGCAATTTGACTTGAAATTTGCAGGTGGTGGCGGCTTCTCTGGCACACCCACCAGCAGCGGCACCTATTCAAGCTATTACATGATCGTCGCCATGGATCCGACACCATGCACAGGCTATACCGACAATAACGGTCAGGTAATCGTATATAGAGGTAATGGGCTCGGCACCTTGTACGGAACCATCCTTGCTCCCTCCGCCTGTATCGACTTCCGTGGTAATGCAGACGGATCTGCCATTCACAGCCAGGTTATTGGCTACAATGTTTCATCCAATGGTACCGCGAGCATTAACATCAACTACGTTGAAGAAGAAAATCGACGTGACCCCATCTACCCCAATGTTCAACTATTAAAGTAAAAGTCTCTCCGTCAAATCAAAAAGACACGCCTGATAACAGGCGTGTCTTTTTGATTCCTCCTTGCGGAAGCCTATGCGAAAATTATTTGCATTAATATTTTTATTTTGGAAAGCTCTTTATGCAAGCCCTATACAAAGACAAAGAAACAGCCTAAAATCATATTTTCGTCTCAATTGTCCTGGCTGCCATATTTATTCAATTATTGTAATTATTGGCAGACTTATAGTTTCTCTGGAAAGTAGGAGAGCAGCATGTTACACAAAAAAACTGAAAAAGGGCAGGCGATCATCCTGATCGTTTTTGCCATCACTGGGCTGATCGGTTTGACCGCCCTAACAGTCGACGGGGGTATGGCATATGACGACCATCGTCACGCACAAAACGCCGCAGACTCCGCCGCCTTTGCCGCAGCACTAGCCAACGCCAAGGGAGAAGACCTGGAAACTGCCGCACTCGATATCGCCACCTCAAACGGCTATACTGACGATGGCACAAACACTATTGTTGATGTAACGATTATCAACGCCCCATCAGGCACATGTCTCGACGATAATGGTGTCCCGATCCCGAACAGTAAGGAAATCACAGTAGATATCACTTCCAAGGTTGAAACTTTCTTTGCACCTGTCATTGGCGTAAAAACAGTCACCAACAGAGTGAGCGCCACCACCCGTTCGTGTGGTGTATATGTTGCCCCATTGTTTGGTGGAAATGCGATCGTAGGTCTCAATCCCAGCACAAGCACTTGCGCTTTCGACAGCGGTAACAGTAATGCCGCCAAGTGGGTAATTACCGGCGGAGGCATCTTCTCCAATGGCTGTGCCTATTCAAAAACCAACGCTTCCGTCACCCTGGACACGGGCGAATGTGTAAAAACAGTTGGCGGCGCGAGCAATTTTACCTGTCAACAAACGGGGCAGGCTGCATATCCATATCCCGCTTCTGCCATTGCCCTGTACCCACCCAATCCCTGTGACGGCACCGCTGGCGACGTAGGCATCACCCCCTCCTCCGCCCCGCCAAAAAACGGATCGGTAACCTACGCCAATGGCGTATATTGCATTTCCAATTTTGACGATTATGACGGTCTGGATATTGTGCTAAATAACGCCACACTGTATGTCACAGATCTGAAATTTGACCTGAAGTTTGCGGGCGGCGGTGGCTTCTCTGGCACCCCCTCCAACAGCGGCACCTATTCCAGCTACTACATGATCATCGCAATGGACTCAACCCCTTGCACAGCCTTCAATGACAAGAACGGCCAGATCATCAATTACAGAGGTAATGGTAGCGGCACTCTGTACGGAACCATCCTTGCTCCTTCCGCCTGCATCGACTTTCGCGGAAATGCAAATGGAACGGCTGTTCATAGCCAGATCATCGGATACACAGTTAGCTCCAACGGTACAGCGGGTGTCAGCGTTAACTACATTGAGGAAGAAAACAGACGCGAGCCTGTCTATCCCAGCGTTCAACTGTTGAAGTAAAGCTCTTCTTGTAAAGACAAAAGACACGCCTAAAACAACAGGCGTGTCTTTTTAGTACATCCTGCACGGCAGGGTAGGTTTACGATCCACCTTAACTATGGAGAGAAAAAATGCGCCCCGACTGGGATTCCTATTTTCTGAAAATTGCATATGCAGTCTCTGAAAGAAGTACCTGCGACCGCGCTTTTGTAGGCTGCGTGCTCGTGCTTGAAAAACGCATCCTCACCACTGGCTTCAATGGTTCCCCAGCAGGCCAGGAACATTGCGATGAGATCGGCCACCTCCTCGTAGACGGTCATTGCGTTCGCACCATTCACGCGGAAACAAATGCCATTATTCAGGCAGCTCTGCATGGCGTCTCCACCAAGGGCGCAACTTGTTACGTCACGCATTTGCCGTGTATCAATTGTACGAAAGTTCTCATCAACGCAGGTATTGCCCGCATTGTGTACAGCGTTGCCTACCGTACCGACGAAAACGCAATGAATTTCCTCAAATCTGCGAAGATCGAGATCTTACAAAAAGAATATACGCCGCCCGCTTAGCACTAACCCATAAAAACAGAACTCCGTGAAATCACGGAGTTCTGTTTTTATGCAATCTTTTCATACGACATGATCAATTTCAACATGGATGTTTCACAATAATAAATGCGATACGTCCCGCCTTCCTGAAATATATCGCTGACATCCTCGGGGAAAGCGAATCTTATTTTCCCAAAAATCGCATAATAGGTCGAGCCCGCTTTGGATGAATGGCTCTCGTCAAGTTCAACTCTTCCCTCAACCTTTGACAATTCCGCGCTCGACAACCGATCTGCTCTCCGATATGCAAAATAAACACTCAAGGCAAAAATACCTATCAAAAAAGGCATGAGCAATACGAGAACAATTAAGATCAGAGGGTCTGAAAACAACGCCGCGCGAGAACTTTCATTTGAAAGAGACAACCCCAGCACTATACACAAACCAAAAAATGGAAAGATCATGCCAATTTTTGCTGTTCCCAACTGCGAATGGCGAATCCCAGCCGCCATATTTTCGATCATCTCTTTCTGTCCACTACTGAAAAACCCGCGCTGATTGGATTTCAATTCCTCTTCAGTAAATTCATAAATCGATAAATTCATAAATACACTCCTACCTCACCGAAAAAATAAATGGGCACAACCCATGCAGAACCGCTTCACCTTTTGTTATTTGTGTCACGGGGCGCCCCAGAGTTTCCTGAAGGATCGCTGCATCCATTTTACATAATTCAGCATGCCCCTCAATCACCTTTGAGTACGGGCAGCGCCCAAAAACCACGCGCGGCCCTTCTGCCGTTGCCTCCCAGCGCACCTGATAATGCATCTCATTTAATTTTTCGACGAGAAGAGCCAGCCGTTTAGGAATGGGAAGATTCGCAAATTGACTCGAATCCAAAATACGCTTCGCCAGCGCTTCCGCATTTAATCTCGAACCTGCCTCCGTCAAAAGGGCATTCGTCAACGCGGACAAATTATCTCCCAACGCCGCTTGAGACAGAGAATACAATTTCTCAGGCCGCCCGCGTCCCTCGCGATTGTTGACCGCAACGAACTCCACCCGCCCATCCGAGCACAACACAGACAGATGATGCCGCACATTCGGCGCAGACATTTTCAACGCGCGCGCAATTTCGCGGGCTGAGGCCGAGCGAGTCTTTTTCAGGTGAGCGAGAACTTTTTGTCTGGCAGTAATCATTGTTAAGATCCTTTGTAATCAGTGCAGCACACTCTCTCAGATCGAGAAAATGTCTTTCGAAACAGAATCAAATATCAGGGAGGAAAGAGGCGGATTTGTCATCCAGTCAGCGTGATTATACTCACTTATTTATTTTTGCAAATATATACTTACATAATTCAATTGACTTATGCCCTCAGCCTGCTATAATTCACGCTTGTGACAAAAATTACCATATGACATTAACTTGGGAATCCACCTACGGCATCGCCATGGAACTTCGGCGGCAGCACAAAGACGTAAATATCGAAGAAGTTTCACTTGGGCAAATTTACAAGTGGACTTTGGAACTTTCGGAATTTGAGGATGATCCCGCGCTCGCGAACGACGACATCCTGCGTGCAATTTATCAAGATTGGTTCGAGGAGAACATTCATGGAAAATGAAAAGCTAAGTTTACCGAACTACAACATTCCTGAAGACATTCAAAATGTTGTAGCCATCACCACGCTTGACCGCCTTTACAACTGGGGCAGGCGTTCATCTGTGTGGCCGCTCATGTTTGGCCTCGCGTGCTGCGCCATCGAAATGATCGCCGCACAAACAGCCCGTTACGACATGGCCCGCTTCGGCATGGAAGTGATGCGCCCCACTCCGCGCCAGGCAGATATGATGCTGGTTTCTGGAACGGTCACCAAGAAAATGTTGCCCGCCATCATCCGCCTTTACAACCAGATGCCCGAGCCAAAATATGTAGTAGCCATGGGTGCGTGCGCTTCGAGCGGCGGCCCATTCAAAGAAGGCTACAACGTGGTGGCTGGTATCGATAAATTTTTGCCCGTGGATGTTTACATCCCTGGCTGCCCTCCCACCCCGCAGGCTTTGATCGCAGGCATGATCAAGCTGCAGGAAAAAATTGACAAGCAATCGATCAAGACCGTGCGTTGGTACGACAAGAACAAAGCAGATTCCAACTACGTGCCCATGCCCATCCTTGGGCCTGACTTAATCGACGTGCGCCGCAATGCAGAATATAAAAAAGCTGCCGCGACACAAACCACACAGGAGAGTGCATAATGGCCGCTCCCGCTTCAACCCAGACCGTGGACCTGATTGCCCGTTTCCCTGGCATGGTCACCGCTGACACACGCCCCGGCTTCACGGGTTTCATTGTAAACAAAGAGAATCTGCTCGAAGTAGCCGTTGCAATTCGTGACGAATTTGGTTACGACCTGCTCACCGCCGTCACTGGCGTGGATTATCTCGCCGAAAACAAAATGGAAGTGGTCTATCACGCCTTCAAAACCACAGGCGGCGCTGGACTGATCTTCAGAGTGCAAGTAGAACGTGTTGACCCCATCGAAGTTCCCTCGCTGACAGGCATTTGGCCTGGCGCAGATTTTCAGGAACGCGAAGCCTGGGATCTGCTCGGCATCAAATTCACAGGCCACCCAGACCTGCGCCGTATTTTGATGTGGGAAGGTTACGAAGGCCATCCCCTGCGCAAGGATTGGAAGGAAGCTTTCTATGAAGAAGAGGTAAAGCCTTTCAAAAGCCGCTGGCCTGATGGTCAACACATCTATTCGGAATTCAAGAATCCCTTCCGCGATAACTTAAACTTCCCCAAGGATTTCGACCCCGAAAAGTATGAGCCCGAGAACGAAAAGGACTTGTACGCTTCCCTCGAAAATCACACCTTAAAAGGTGAAGGCGGACTCAAGACCGACCAGATCGTGGTTAATATGGGGCCACATCATCCATCCACACATGGTGTGCTGCGCGTGGCAGTGACCCTCGAAGGCGAAACCATCATGGGCCTCAAACCTGTCATGGGCTATCTGCATCGCAATCACGATAAGATCGGCGAACGCAACACCTATTTACAGACCATCCCCTACACTGACCGCCTCGATTACTTCAACTCGATGAGCAACAACTTCGGGTATGTGACCACGGTTGAAAAATTGATGAATATCCCTGTCGCTGAACGCGCTGAATATATCCGCGTGATCATGGCAGAATTGAGCCGCATACAGAACCATTTGATCTTCATTGGCATGTTGATGAACGATCTCGGCACCATGTATACGCCGTCCTTGTATGTCTTTGAAGAACGAGAATTGATCCTCGATATCTTCGAAGCTGTCTCTGGCGCGCGCATGATGTGCAATTATTACCGCTTTGGCGGTGTAGTGCGCGATATTCCAGATGACATCTTGCAACGCATCAAAGATCTCGTTGTGGAACGTATCCCTGCCAAGACCGATGAAATGGAACGCTTCCTCAACGACAACGAAATTCTGGTTGGACGTTTGAAGGGTGTTCACCTCATCAACGCAGAAGATGCGATCAAGTATTCCATCACAGGGCCCGTGCTTCGCGCTGCAGGCGTACCGTATGACCTGCGCCGTGCAGATCCCTACTCCATTTACGATCGCTTTGATTTCGACGTAGCCGTCCGCTATAACGGCGACATGATGGACAATTACCTCATCCGCTTTGATGAGATTCGCCAGTCTCTGCGGATCATTGAGCAGGCGCTCAAGCAAATCCCTCAGGGGCCGATCAACTCACAGAAACCCGCGTACCAGGTTAGGGTCCCGGCGGGTGAAGCGTATGGCCGCATCGAGTCACCGAAAGGCGAATTGGCTTTCTATGTTGTCTCCAATGGCAAGCCGAATCCATATCGCTATCATGTGCGCCCTGCATCTTTTGTAAACCTGACCGCCATCGAACATATCTGCCGCGGCGCAAAGATCCAGGACTTCGTGGCCTTGCTCGCGATGCTCGATATCGTGATGGGCGAACTCGACCGATAAACAAGTGCGGGTGTTCAAGCTACTTGACACCTGATACCTGACACAGGAGAACATAAAATTATGTATGGTAAAGGTATTCTTAAATCACTAAAAGTAACCTGGGATCGGTTCTGGGATACATACACCGAGGATATTTCCTGGTGGCTGCGCGGCAAGAAGCGTTACAACTCAGCGGAAGGCATTGCCCATCGCTCCAGTAAGGACACTCGCGGTATCTTCACGGTGCAATACCCTGAAGAACAATTGCTCCTGGCCGAAGAAATGCGCTACGTGCCATTTCTTGTCTACGATGAAGCAGCGGATGGAAAAAAGGAAGTACGCTGTACCTCCTGCGGTATTTGCGCAAAGGTTTGCCCGCCCCAATGTATCTGGATCGTGCGCACAAATGACCCTGTCACAAACCGCCCTGTGCCTGTTCCAACAGACTTCTACATTGACATGGACATCTGCATGAACTGCGGTTTCTGTGCCGAATATTGTCCGTTTGACGCGATCAAAATGGATCATGATTTCGATATTGCAGCCTATGAACGCAGTGTCTATAATCTTGAAAAATTGCTCAAGCCAGCATCCTATTATGCAGGCATTCGCCCAGAAAACGCCGCACGTGAAGATGAAGCACGTCGTGTAAAAGAAGCAGCCAAAGCCGCCAAGGCTGAAGCCGCCGCTACCACCCCTGCGGCATAGAATACTTAAACAAAAAGGACGCGAAGTACTGGGGTCTTCTCCTTTACTTTGTGTCCTTTTTCTACTTTGTGTTTAAAGGTTTAGATGATGACAAACATTACAAAAGAATTGGTACTTGCCGCACTTGGAAAAGTGCAGGAGCCTGACCTCGGACAGGATCTCGTAACACTCAATATGATCCACAATTTGGAGATCGAAGGGGATAACGTTTCCTTCGCGATCATGCTCACCACACCTGCCTGCCCATTTCGCGCGAAGATCGAAAGGGAAGCAAAAGAAGCGGTGATGACAGTTGCGGGCGTAAAAACTGTCAAAGTAAAAATGGATTCGGATGTACCCAATGATGGCCGTATGCGTGGGCTGGTTAACATGCCCATTCGCAACGCCATCGCGATCGGTTCAGGCAAAGGCGGCGTTGGCAAGTCTACGGTCTCTGTCAACGTGGCGGTGGC
>JAVBXV010000337.1 GCA_030824405.1 Anaerolineales bacterium
ATTTTCAAAATCTTGGAGACCTATTTTTTTATTTGTTTTGACTTTGTAGTTTCTTGAGTTCTTCAAGAGTCTTCCGTAAAAAAGTGTTTAGGTCTGGAGAAAAATTAATTTCCTCTTTTATTAATAATGAAGTCCCTGCATTAATTTGTGAATGTATTAAGTCGTCTACAATATGTTTAAGAGAGCCATTTAAGCGATCGCAGCTCTTTTTGAAGGAAGGTGTTTTTCCGTTGCTGGTTTGTGGCGCAATACTTTCAAAGTTTGGTTGGCCGAAAATGGGCGGGACATGATCCATGAGCGCTCTGGTTGTAAAGGCAACAGATTCGTAGTATTCGTGATCATAATTTTCATTAATTTGATCGCAGAAATGTATTAAGCGAGAAAGATTGAACTTTTTAATATCTATTTTTTTGAATTCCTCAATTATCTCTGTACTGATAAACTTTTCTGAGGAATTCGGTTTATATGTCTTTATGGTTTTACTGTCTACAAATCTTATAAATTTCGCGGCCTTTAAAATATAAATAACAGTTAATGCGTATTCTCTTGAGTGATAATTTTTGGCAGATTTTTTATCTGTTAACGAAACGATACTGGTTTTTAATTCAGTTACCTTTGTAATGCCAGATTGAACTTCAGTAGCTTCTATTATCTTGATGATAGTTTCGAAAAATTCATTGCTCTTAATTATTTCCCTCCAAAGTCTAGTTACATTTAATTCTGAATCGTGTTCGTTTCTAAATGCGTCTCCAAGATGTTTGCATATTGGTAATATAGTGTAGCTTCCCCTTTTGTTTTTACTTAAAAGATTTAATGAGACTAAAAAATCTGTACAATGTATAATGTCAGTTCTATTGATCTTGTTGCTTGTAGATTCGCTCAGTTGTTTTGAGTTGACAGTTTCTTCTGTAAACATTGAATAAGCTATTATTATTTTTTTTAATAATGCATAAGAACAGCCTGGTAAAGGATGATTCATTGCTTTACTCCCACAAGTTTCTTACTGTAGCGTAATCGGTTCCACGCGCCAGCTTTCTTCGCCCATGAGTTTCTTGAGCCGTTCGAACAGCTCGGGGCAGATGCGCGTGGTGTCGTTGGGGAAATCGATGAGGTGGCCTTTGCCGCTCTCGAAGATCTGAAAACTAAATTTATCGCGTCCGTGATACGAAATGAACGTGCCGTACAAGGTCTTGATGCGGCGCTTGTCGCGTTCCTTGTCTCCCGTGGGCCTGAGCATCACCGTGATCTGTTGCGGCGGATGATCCTGATCTTCTTTTGCCAACGGCATATACATGGATTGAAGAAGCGCTTCGCGCCCGTCTTCGGCCTGATTCATCTCTTCGACAGTTGTCAACGCTGCCACAGCGCGTGTGACCAATGGAGGCGTTACGGCTTCGTTCTTCTTGAATTTCGGTTCGGGTTTGGCGGCGATGGTGGCTTCTTCGAACGATGGCTGCCATTCATTATCCCAGCCGTCGGGGAAGTTATCTGGCGGTGGAGGCATGTCATTGTCTTCTATTTCGTAGATCGGTGCTTCTTCTGCAACCTGGGATGGCTGCTGCACGACGGTTTTTGTTGGAGTCTTCTGCTCAGGTTGCTGAGTCGCTTTTTGGACGGGAGCAGCTGTCGGTTTGGGTTGAGGCGCTGCATCTGGTCGGCGCGGGGCGTTTGCTTCGGTTCGCGGGAGCAGAGGCTTGGGAGTCAGATCCTGTTTGGCGTACTGGTCATCCGCTGCTACTGTGACATTGATCTCGGTCTTGATCATGTCCACTAGAATTTTTGGCGGCGGGTTGGTTTGATCTACCTTGCCTTCAACGATGATGATCTGGCCGACGTTCATGCCATCGCGGAATTTTTCCCAGGTCTTGGGGAAGAGCACGAGTTCGATGTTGCCTTGAATATCTTCCATGGTGACGAAGCCCATTGGCTTGCCCGTTTTGGTGGTGTACGGGCGGACGGTGGTGATGAGACCCGCCACACGAACTTTTTCTTCGTGATTGGCTTCGGGCAGCTGGCCAGAAAAATAACTGACGATCTGCGCGAGCTGGGTTTGAAATTCGTTGAGCGGATGATCGGAGATGTAGAGGCCGATGAGTTCGCGCTCCCAGTTGAGCATTTCGCGCTTGTCGACATCTTTCACTTCGGGCAATTGAATTTCTTCGATGATGCCAGTGGTTGCGCCGAAGAGACTCATTTGGCCTGCATCTGCGGCGCGGAAGTGATTGGCGCTGATGGCGACGATGCGATCAAGCGAGGCGAGCATGGAGGCGCGATTGCCGAATTGATCGAGCGCGCCCACTTTGATGAGACATTCGAGCGAGCGTTTGCCAACGGCGCGCAGATCTACGCGGCGGGCGAAATCGTTAAGGTCTACGAATTTGCCTTCGTTGCGCGCTTCGACGACGATCTCGACTGCGTTCTCGCTGACGTTCTTGACGGCTCCCAACCCAAAGCGAATGCTGGGCGTCGTTTTGTTGGCGGCGGTATCTTCGACATCTTCAATGGCGAAATCCCACATCGAAGCATTGATGTCTGGGGCGAGCACGGGCACGCCCATTGAGCGTGCGTCTGCAACGTAGAGCGCCACCTTTTCAGTTTGCCCTGCCGAAGCGGACATGAGCGCGGCCATGTATTCGGCTGGGTAATGCGCTTTGAGATAGGCCGTTTGCACGGCGATAACGCCGTAATCGGCGGCGTGTGATTTGTTGAAACCGTAACGCGCGAACTCTTCCCAATCCATGTAGATCGCATCGGCAATGGATTGGTCCATGCCTTTTTCAACCGCACCTTTGACGAATTTGATGCGATGCTTGTCGATGTCTTCTTTTTTCTTCTTTGAAATTGCCTTGCGCAATTCATCTGATTCAGAAGGAGTGTAGCCCGCGAGTTCCACGGCGGCACGCATGAGCTGTTCCTGATAGACAGGAATACCAAACGTATCGCGGAAGATGGGCTCCATGGCGGGGTGACGATATTCCACTTCTGATTCGCCGTGCATGCGCGAGATGTAATCAGGGATGAAGGCCATTGGGCCTGGACGATACAACGCGACCATCGCGATGATGTTATCCAGATTCTTTGGTTTCATTTGTACGAGCCAGCGCGTCATGCCGCCGCCTTCCACCTGGAAGACGCCAGCGGTTTGCCCTGCGCCCATTAATTCAAATGACTTGGGATCATCAATGGGAATATTGTTTAGATCAAATTTGATGCTGTGACGTTTCTCGATCATGTCGCAGGCGCGTGCCATGACGGTGAGCGTGATCAGCCCGAGGAAATCCACTTTCAACATGCCCAGCGAATCGAGAATACCCATTTCAAATTGGGTCACAGATTTGATGGGCGTTTCTTCTGAGTTGGATGTGGGACGGTGAAGCGGCAGATAATCCATGATCGGCTTATCTGAGATGACCACGCCTGCTGCGTGAGTGCCCGCATTGCGGACAGTCCCTTCCATGCGTGCGGCGATGTCGATCACTTCGCGAAGCTGTGGCTGGGTGTCATATATTTTTTTGAAGTCGGCAACTTCCATTGCGTCTTTCATGGTGGTTGCGCGGCCTGAAACGAAAGGCACAAGTTTTGCAACCTTGTCGATCTCGGGCAATGGAATTTCCATCACACGCGCCACATCGCGCAGTGCGGCTTTTGAGCCCATGGTGCCAAAGGTGATGATCTGTGCAACCTTGTCGTCGCCGTATTTGCGCGCGGTATATTCCAGCATTTCAGAACGGCGGTCATCGCGGAAGTCGAGGTCGATATCGGGCATCGAGATACGCCCAGGGTTCAAGAAGCGTTCAAAGATGAGCGCATGTTCAAGCGGGTCAACCCGCGTAATGTCTAGTGTGTAGGCGATGATCGAGCCAGCCGCAGAACCACGCGCGTTGTACCAGATGCCGTGGTCACGGGCGAAGGTGCACAAGTCCCACACGATCAGGAAGTAGGCATCGAAGCCCATGGTGTGGACGACGCTTAATTCGTACTCGAGTCTTTCCTGGACCTTTTGGCTGGTGGCGTCTTCCTTGAATTTGATCTTCGCCCCTTCCTGACACAGCGCGCGCAGATACGTCTCTGGGGTGTGGCCGTCAGGGACGGGGAACTCAGGCAGGTGATAGCCTTTGAATCCCAGGTCTACATTGCAGCGTTCGGCAATGAGGAGTGTGTTGCTTAACGCGTCTGGAACTTCAGAGAAGAGTTTACTCATCTCCAACGGTGAGCGCAGATAATACGAGTCGTCGCTCATCTTCATGCGGTTGGGATCATTAAGCTGTGAGTTGGTTTGGATGGCCAGCAGAATATCCTGCAGACGCGCATCGGCTTGATTCACATAATGCACGTCATTGGTGGCAATAAAACGCGCATCATAGCGCGCACCCAGGCTTAATAGTTGTTTATTTAGATCGGTGATCTCTTTGATATTGTGCTGTTGTAATTCGACAAAGAAACGATCACGCCCAAAGACTTCGGAATACCAGTCCCATTTTTTGACGGCTTCTGCAGGATTTTCATTCAACAGCGAGCGCGGAATTTCCGCAGACATACAGCCCGAGGTGGCGATCAGCCCTTCGGAGTGGGCGGCGAGGAAATCATGGTCAATGCGTGGATAATAATAGAAGCCTTCCATCTGCGCGGCAGAGGCGATCTTCAGGAGATTCTTGTAGCCAGTTTCATTTTCAGCAAGCAGAAGCAGGTGCGAGGACGAGCGATCGAGCTTTGAATCCTTATCCTTCATTGTGCGCGCGGCCATGTAGGCTTCGAGCCCGATGATCGGCTTGATCCCCTCCGCTTTGGCGGCTTTGTAAAAATCGATCACCCCGAACATGGTGCCGTGGTCGGTGATGGCCACGTGTTCCATGTTCAACTCTTTAACGCGTTTGACCAGCTTCTTGATATTCGAGAAGCCATCGAGCAAAGAATATTCGGTGTGGACGTGTAAGTGGGCGAAGGACATGGGCTAAAAAAGATTATAGCACGCATGTTCATTCATGAAGTTGACGGTTGGCTTAAAATGTTTTGAAAGGCACGGCTTTTTTGCTCCCAGCTTTCTTGCGAGGACGTATAATGGCTGTTGTGGAATATATAGAGTGATGGGCGGTAATTTTGCTATATAAATACTAGTTAGCCGCTTGGTCAAAAGTATCGAACATCAATTATTATGTTGGAGAATTTGAGTGATAGAAGTAAACGAAAGTACAAAGAAAAAGAAACAAACAACATTAATCTATCTTCTCATAGGTTTTTTGAGTTGCGGAGTAATTTTTATTCTTTCCATTGTAATTTGCATTGGAAGTTACCTTTGGTTTGCAAACAGCCTTGAAGGTGAAGGAGGGGTACGTCTACAAAACAATTTCGAACAGTATGCGCTTGATTACATCAAAACCAACAAAATACTTGATTTAGATGAAACAATGTTGGCTTACTACGATGGCACTATCACGTTGACTGGTGAAGAGTTAATAATACTAACGGACAAGAGAATTATTGATCGTCAGCACGGACAAATATCAGCTATGTACCTAAAAGAAATTGAAGATATTCAACATTCTTATGACAACATGCAGGGCGACATTTTCGTTGTCAAAAGCAAATCGGGAAAAACAATGAGATTTGAAATAGATATATATAACGATGGTGATTTGTTTCTTCAAATTTTCACAGACACTTGGAACAATACGAAAGAGTAGCTATCATATTAAGAACATACAAATAGGTAAAACAGCGGCTAACAAAGCACGCACTAGACGCTGGGGATTCTGAGGCATTTTTCTGCGCTCAAACAGAGTCCACGCCAGTGCATGTTCGCGAACGCAAACCGTTGGGCGGCTTTGCAAAATATCATAGTCAGCAGGAGGAAAAAATATGAGAACAATCGTAGCAGAACGAGTGATGGATTTCTCCGATTTCATTGGTGAAGGTTTCAAGATTTTTTCTGCAAGGATTAGGGATTTTTCGATTCTTTCTATTATTCCAGCCAGCCTTGGATCATTATTTCTTCAAGATAGAATTTTTAATGATTTGACCGTTGTCAAAATTATTTTTTTGCTTGTATTTCTGGTTTTTTATGTCATCGTAGGCTTGATTGCGGGGATGAGCAGCAAAATAATAGTGGAAGGTATCGTTGTGAATAAGCCTGTTTCTTTAGCACAGGCTGTCAACCTGGCATCTTCAAAATGGGGTAGAGCGATTACCACCCAGTTACTTTCATCTTTGATTATTTCTGCTTTGTCATTATTGCTGTTTATTCCTGGCTTTATCTATTCGATTTACTATCTTTTTGTCCTTGACGTAGTTACCTTACGCGACACGGATGGGCGAGAAGCATTGAAGTACAGTAAATCTCTTGTTGAAGAACAGTGGTGGCGAATATTTGGAATTACTTTAGGAATTGGTATTATTTTCGCCATCTTCAACGGATTAATTAATTTCGTATTTGGAACAATCTCAGAAAATCTTTACTTTGCCATTATCCCCTATGCAATAAATTTGTATGTTGCAAGTATTTTCGGTGTCATAAGCACTGTTTTTTTTCTCAACAACGACTTTGTTTATCACAGAAGATTAATAAGAAGAAAAGAAGTTGAAAAAAGAAGAGAAGAATACGCCCCAACTATTGAGGAGTATTTGGAAGCGAAAAAAAAGAAAAAAGCCTCTACAAGCAAGCGCTCAACGGTGAAGAAAGTCAAACCCAAGACCGAAAAGCCAAAGACTGTTGTAAAGCGAAATACCCGAAAGAAAGAGTAGAATTTTGGTTAGGCACAATTTTCTACAAGCAAACGAGTCTGAAGTCAGAAACGCCACTGAACAAAGCGCGCACTGGACGCTGGAGATTCTGCCACGCCTACGGTAAGTATTTTTCTCGCTTCGAATTTTTTCTGCGCTCAAACAGAGTCCACGAACGCAAACCGTTGGACAGCAGATCAGATAAGGTGAAAATCTTTTGGAGTTGAACAATGGAACTCTCAATATTCAGTCGCCAAATTCAGGAACTTGCCATAAAATATCGTAAGTGGATAGAGCCAGTGTCAGAATTAACGAAACGCTACATGCACGAGCATAATATCACTTGGCAAGATTTCGATAAGGCTAGTGAAGCACAAAAAGATGTTTTGGCCGAGTTGCGAAAAAAGGATGATGTTTCAGATAGGATTACATCATTCCTTGATGATAATTACGATCTGTATTACACCGCGACGCCAGAAGAGTGTCAGAAAATTCGAGAATCTATCGGAGTCAATAGAGAATTTGAAGATTTTCTCTTGTCCTATGCTCAAGACATTGCAAATCATGTCGAGAGTGCTGATGATGTGGTTTTGCTCAAGAAAGGGCTGGTAGCTCTATCACTTGAAAACTGCGGAAGAGATGATCGCGATACATGGGTAACATTGGCTGATTTATATGTAACTGCGGAGAGTGCGGGAATTGATCCAAAGCCGCTCTTTCTGGAGGTGGCTAAAATCTCTAGTAAAGAATGTCCCCGTGGAGGCAGCATCCCATTAGGCGAAGTTTTGATTGATTTCGATACATATGCGGTTGTTCAAGAACGCAGGTCCAATGGTAAAAATTTTTGGTGATGTAGAATTAAGCAAGAACAAGTATTGGGAAATATAAAGAACTGTCCAACAATGAGTGCGTCCGATAAATGGGATTCTGTGGTTTTTTCGAACATTTTTCTCGCTTTGAACTTTTTCTGCTCTCAAACAGAATCCACGCCCATGGCGCCATGCTCCGCGAACGCAAACCGTTGGGCGCTTCCTTGTAAAAGAATTAAAGCAACAAGGCTCGCTTTGGCAACTGTCAGAATATCCATAAAAAACTGGAGGAAAAATGGACAAAGATAAGTCACAAGAATTAATCGAACAATTAATAAGTGGAAATGACCGTCAGAGAAGGGCTGCTTCATATAAACTAGGAAAATCTAAGAATCCAGACGCAGTACCTGCACTTATTAACGCATACAATGACACTGACGGTTCGGTGCGTCAAAATGTCATCGAAGGGCTGAAATTAATTAGGTCAAAAGAAGCAGTAGAATTTTTAATTTCTCATGGAATAGAAAAAATTATTCCAATTAACGAACAACCTATTCAAACAACCGTGCAGACCGTTTCAAAAGGTATAAGGTTTTTAAACTTCGTAATAGATAATATAATTTATCAAATTATTCTTCTCTTCGCTATTTACCCTTTGGCAAGATTGGTTTTTGGAAAATCGTTCGGAGAAAATTTTTGGCTGACTTGGGTATTCAATCTTGCAGTTTTGTTCCTTTATTATTTTTCATTTGAAGCGTCATTTCAGAAAACACCCGCCAAGTTCCTTACAGCCACACGAGTAGTTGTTGCAGATGGTTCACGCCCAGACGTAGCTACGATTGCCAAGCGCACATTAACTCGTCTTATACCATTCGAGGTAATATCCCAATACACAGGGAAAGATCCAAACCTAATTGGAACTTGGTGGCACGATAGCTGGACTAATACTCGGGTAATCAAAAACTAAGGTGACGTGATAACCAATTACTGCCTAACAAAGTATGCATTTGACGCTGGGGACTGCCCGTAGGGCGTGCGCACATCTCAAGCATTTTTCCAGTTGGACGCCTTCGCCGTCCCTGCCCCAGCGCAGGTAACGCAAACCGTTCGGCTGCTATCTATGAGTCGCAATAAACTATAAAACACAAAGGGAATCATCATGGGCTACACTGCAAAATGTCCTCAATGTAATGAAATAAATTCAGGAAGCAGTCTATATTGCGTGAAGTGTCAAACTAGCCTCATCGAGATTCCGCGAGAGAAAGACGCATCTATAATAGAAAATCCTGAAATCAAGAAAACCGACAAGCAAGTCTCGGAAATAACGGAAAGAAGTAGTAACGCTCATATCAAAATCGGTCTAATTGTTGGCCTTGTGGTTTTTTTCGTAATTAGTTTCTTTACATTTGGAAGGGGTTTTTG
>JAVBXV010000307.1 GCA_030824405.1 Anaerolineales bacterium
TGAAGCCGCCGCCTTCACGCGGACCATTGCAAACTGTGAGCATGAGAAGTTGATCTTCCCATGTTTCTGTGTCTGTTTCTATTTTGGCTTTGATGGGATTGTGGTTGAGGAGGATGGTTTGAATGACCGCGGTGAGATACATCAAAAAACCTTTGACGATGGGTAGTCTGTGCGAGCGGATGGTGACGACGGCGTCAAAGCCAATGCCCAGGGTGTTGTCGAAATATTCCTTGCGGCCATATTCGTCGGTGAGCAGTCCAATATCCACGGGTTGAATATTTTCAGCATTAAGTGCGTGTGCGAGCGCGCGGTTTGGTTTTGGGTCAACACCAATGGAATGGGCAAAGTCGTTGCCTGAGCCGATGGGGACGATGCCCAGAATTGGTCTTTTGTTTTCTGGCACTTGCATGAGTCCGTTTATGATCTCATGGACTGTGCCATCTCCACCCATGGCAACGACCATGTCGTAGCCTTCTTCTGCGGCTTGCTTCGCGAGTTCGATCGCGTGCGTGGGGTAGACTGTTCCGCTCCAGGTTAATTGCCCTTGAAATTCCTGAGTGATGGGGCGCAGGTCGCTGGCGGTTTGCCAGGCACGTCCCATATCTGCCATGGGGTTGAGAATGAGTTTTACTTTGCGTGGGGACATATTGACTCCTAGGTTTGGGTTCAAGGCTTATAACCCCGCAGGTGCTGCAAAGTGGCTGTGAGTCATCTTAACAAAATAATCCGCGCGCACATCCGTGCGCGTGGATTATAGGTGTTTTGGAGATAAATACTAATCTCTGGGATGTTGGACGGTAATTGAACTTAATGGTCCCGTTGCGCCGCTTGCGAGCATATAGGATCCGCGATTTCTCTTTTTTGCCTGATACAGGGCTGTATCTGCTGCGCGCAGCAGATCTCCCGCTGTTAGTGAGTGGATGGGATAGATGGCGATCCCCGCTGTGATGCCAAGCCTGATCTGGTAGGTGTTGTTGGGTGTGGAAATTGAGAAGAGAAAGTCGGCCATCAGGTCGACGATCTTTTGTGTGACTGCCTTGGTTTCTTCCACACCTGAGTCGCGCATGATCAGAGTTAATTCGTCGCCGCCGTAACGCGCCAGAAAATCGCTTGCGCGCATATTTTTTGCAAGATAATTAAATGCGGAATGAAGGATCTCGTCGCCAATGGTGTGACCGTGGGTGTCGTTTACCAGCTTGAATCCATCCAGGTCCATCATCACAACCGAGAATTGAGTTTTCATTCGGCGCGCATAGCGGATCTCTTCCTGCAGGCGTTCGTCTAATGCGCGGCGGTTTGGCAGGCCCGTGATACTGTCTGTGTTGGCCTGGTCTGTAACTTGTTTGTGTAAACTGGCGTTTGAGATGGCTACTGCGGCCTGATCTGCCAGCAAGCCAAGCAGACGAAGTTCTGAGCGGGTGAACCCACCTACGATCGAACGGGAAAGATTCATGACTCCCACGATCGAGTTGCTGAATTTCAAGGGAATGCCGATGATCGAGCCAGTCCAGTCTGATGGAGTGTCGTGGTAGATGGGGTGAGTGGAGATGTCCTCGATCACGATCTGTTGTCCGCTTTGCGCAACCTGTTGGGTGAGGCCTGAAGTTCGAGGCAGTGCAAAGGTTTTGTTCCTTACTTTTTCGTTGTTGAGGGAGGCGCCGAATTCGAGTTTGCCTTCATAGAATAGGAAGATGTGGGCCGCAAGTGCATTTTTTACCAGGCGCATGGCCTCGGTCACAACCTCGTCCAGCACAGTCTGCAAATCCAGGCTGGATGTCAGATTCAAACTCAGTCTTTTTAATGCATCCAGTTCATCGGCTTGCTGTTTTACAAGCGCCATCAAAGAATGCTTTGAGATAATTTCCTGGGTAAAGTTTTTGACGTTCTGTTTATGGTTGTGGTCGGATATGATCGGATTTTCAGTCGCTTCAATGAGCGCTTGGATCAACTTTAATATTCCCTCTTTTTCATCCATAGGGATGGACGGGTCTTTTTGAATGATTTCCCATGCATGCAAGAAGGTGTTGGACCTGTTACCATTTTCTGCTTTCATTTATATTTTTTATCACATGCCAACAGCAGATTACAAGTGCCCATTTGTACTGTTATTTCCTGATAAAGAACAGGGGATTAGGCAATTTTCCCTGAAATATACTGTGTTAGAATGAAATTTATTCATAAAAAAAGAGGTTTCTGTGTCTGATTTGCAAAAGATTGCTACTGCCACACCATTGAATCCACGCAAATGCGGAATTATTGTAGGTGCGTCTGATGGGATCGGTGCTGCGCTTGCCCGTAAACTTGCAAAAGAAGGATATACCCTTGCCCTTCTCGCGCGTCGTAAAGATAAACTCACTGAATTGTGTACTGAAATAAATCAATCCACTGGCAGCCTCAGCGCGCTGGCTTATGTTCATGATGTGGCGAATTATGACGAGGTCCCTGACCTGCTTCGTAAAATTACAGCCGACCTTGGCGGCCTGGACCTGCTCGTTTTTATGGCAGGCGTCAACTACCCTCCTGGACTCAATAACTATAACTTTGACGGTGACCGCCAGATGATCGAGGTCAACGTGATCGGCGCAATGGCCTGGTTGAGTCCCGTGGCTGAAATGTTCCAAAATGCAAAAGCGGGACAGATCGTGGGCATCTCGTCTGTGGCTGGTGATCGTGGACGTATCGGCAACCCTGGCTATAACACCTCCAAAGCCGCGCTCACCACATATCTTGAAGCGTTGCGCAATCGTCTTACCCGCCACGGTGTCAATGTTCTTACTGTGAAACCTGGTTTCGTCAAAACAGACATGCTCAAAGCCGCACAGGGTGGAACCCCCTTTGCCATTGAGCCTGAAAAAGCCGCCAATGATATTTACAAAGCCATGCAAAAACGCAGGCAGGTGATCTACACTGCTTTCATCTGGCGATATATCATGCTTATCATTCAGCATGTGCCGTCGGTGATCTTCCGACGCATGTCATTCTAATTTTTCAATAAACCCTAAGGGTCTTAATGGCTCTTAGGGTTTTCCTTCAAAACAATATGAACAAAACATTCACCCAACTCGAAAATTTCGGACATTCACTCAAGGCGCCCTCCTACCTTGTTCAACCCAAAACAGCAGATGAAATTTATGAAACATTTCAGCTTGCCAAAAAAATGGGACTCACCGTCACCGCACGTGGCGGCGGGCGCAGCTACAATGATGCCGCCTTGAACGGCGGGGGAATTGTGCTGGACACTTCAGGGATGAAGCAGATCACCGAATGGGATTCCACCACAGGTCTGGTCACATGCGAGCCTGGAGTGACTCTTCAAGAGTTATGGCAGAAAGTTCTGCCTGATGGTTGGTGGCCTCCTGTTGTATCAGGGACGATGTTCACAACACTGGGCGGCTGTCTGGCCGCCAACATTCACGGAAAAAATAATTTCAAAGCGGGTCCCATTGGCGACCATGTGGTCGAGTTCACCGCCGTTTTGCCAACAGGCGCAGAAGTAAAATGTTCGCCAAAGAAAAATGCAGACCTGTTCTATGCGATGATCGGCGGGTATGGCATGCTGGGCGTATTTATCTCCATCACGCTTCAAATGAAACACGCGTATTCGGGCTTGCTTGAAATTCATGCATGGCCCACGTCCACTTTGAAAAAACAATTAAGTGATCTCGAAGAAAACGCTCCGCATTATGATTACATTGTGGGCTGGTTGGATACGATCACGATTGGTCATGGTCAGATCCATGCGGCCAGATCGTTGGCGGCAGGCGAAGACCCAAATGCTTCAGAAAACATGCAGCTTAAAAATCAAAGCCTGCCGAGCCGCTTGTTTGGTGTGATGCCCAAATCACTTTTGCATTATTTCATGAGCCCCTTTTTCAATAACCTCGGTGTCTGGGCGGTCAACAACGCAAAATATATTGCTTCATTACGAAAACATACTTTCAGGCAGTCGCACGCGGCTTTCCACTTTTTGTTGGATTATGTCCCGCTCTGGGAACGTTCCTACGGCCGCAGTGGACTCATCCAATATCAATCTTTTCTGCCGAAGGAAACCGCGCTTCAAACCTGGACCGAGATCCTGTCTCTCGCCAAGAAGAGGGGACTACCCTCCTACCTCGGTGTCACCAAACGTCACCGCCCCGATAAATTTTTACTCACCCACGCCGTGGACGGTTTCTCCCTCGCCATGGATTTCAAAGTGACCGACGCTTCCCGCGCCCGCATGTCGTCCATGCTGCAGGAGTTTGACCAGATCGTAGTGGCGAACGGCGGGCGTTTCTACTTCGCAAAAAATAGTGAAACCACTGCAGAGACCACCCTGAAGTTTTATGGAAATGAAACCGTGGCAAAATTCAAGAAATTGAAAAAACGCTGCGACCCGAACGGGTTGCTCGAATCAGACCTGTACCGCAGAATATTTGGAGAATAATATTGCAGGGGCGGGGTTCATCCCGCCCCTCTTTGATTTAATACCATGAATTTTATTGTTGAAGACCTTGGCTTGATCGAATACGAACGCGCCTGGAAATTGCAGGATCAATATGCGGCAGAGATCGCGGCAGGTACACGCACGCCAACTTTGCTTTTGTTGGAGCATCCTCACGTGTACACATTTGGCCGCAAAGGCCATGCAGAAAATTTATTGTGGGGAGAAGAACAGTTAAAGCAAAAAGGAATTGACATTCACTGGGTTGATCGCGGCGGAGATGTAACCTATCACGGCCCGGGACAACTGGTGGGTTATCCATTATTGCCGTTGGGTAAGTTGGACTCACAAAGCAAACTTCCCCAGGCTGATTATGTTGGCTATGTCCGCAGGTTGGAGGAAGCTCTTATCGCGGCGCTGGCGCGTCTGGGGTTGGTGACAGGTCAACGGTCGGGGTTGAGCGGCGTGTGGGTTCAGGCAGATGTTCATTCACGTTGTCCGCGTTGTCTTCCTGAAGATCGAGCCAGGCCTGCCAAGCTCGCCGCCATCGGTGTAAAAGTGGATGTGCATGGTGTGTCGCGTCATGGGTTCGCGTTGAACGTAAATCCAGATATGACCTATTGGGACGGCATCATCGCCTGCGGTTTGCAACATGAACCCATCGTTTCATTGGAAGATCTGCTTGAGCCAGTGCCAACGATGGAGCGTGTGAAACAGGAAGTGATCCATTCTTTTCGTGAAGTGTTTGGAGATTAAATAAAATGAGCCTCGAAACTTCGAGGCTCATTTTATTTTTTACTTCTTTTCAGAATGGCTTTTATACCAGACAATTTTTTTATTTTGAAATGGCCCATTGATCGCGGCCGTTATTTTTGGCTTCGTACATGGCTGTGTCTGCGCGGTTGAGCAGGGTTTCCCAGGTATCTGTTCCGTTTACGAATTGGGCAACGCCGATGCTGATGGTGACATGCAGTGTATGGCTATTGATGTGCACGAGATTCTCGCGGACCTTTTTACATAATCTTTCTGCTTGTTCAGCGGCGGCTTTTGCATCTGAGTTGGGCAGCAGGATCAGGAATTCTTCGCCGCCATATCGTCCTGCCAGATCTGGGTGGCGGATGTGTTCGCGCAACTGCAACGCCACCTGACGCAACACTTCATCTCCCGCCATGTGACCATGTGAATCGTTGACTCTCTTGAAATGATCCACGTCTACAACAGAGATGGAGAGCGGCGAGTTGTAGCGCTCCGCTCGCAGCACCTCATCATGTAATTCGCGGATGATCATGCGTCGGTTGGGCAGGATCGTGAGCGCATCCACTTGCGAGATCTCGTGCGCCTGCGCCATGATGCCGTCCACTTCCACTTGCTTGCGCCTTGCGATCTTCTTGGCTGTTTCACTTTCAACTTTAAATAATTCCACCTGCCTGCTGAGGTGTTGATATTTATTCAAGGTTTCAGGATCGGCGTTGATGAGTTCCGCCACAAAAAGGGACTGGTCATTGGCGAGCGGCAGGAGAATGCAATCACAAAGAATGGGTGGGCCATTGGCTGCGATTAACAGGCTGGCTGTCCAGTGATCTTGTTTTTTTGAGGCGAGTCTTGTGTGAACTGTTTCTTTGGCTGGGAAAAGATCGCCCAGTTTGCATTCGGGCGGGAAGGTTGATTTACAGATATCGAACGCGTGATTCCAGACAACCAATGTGCCATCTTTTTCCACCACTACAACCATGGCATGGATATGTTCGAGCATGGCGGTTAGTCCATGCCCAAGGATATATTCTTCCAGCTTGCCCATATGGTCATTGTAAGTCATAAAAGCCCCATTTTGCACATTGCCTTTCAAAAATAGAAGGTATTTAACGCGGGCCTTTTCGGCCAAATTGTTTTTCCAATGTATCCACCGAAAGATGGATCATGGTTGGCCTGCCATGCGGGCAGGTGCGCGGTGATTGACAGGTTTCAAGATCGTTCAGTAATGCGCGTTGTTCCTCATTCGTGAGCGGCTGTCCGCCTTTGACAGCGAGACGTTTACAAACTCGCGCCGCGAGACGTGCTTCCACTTCAGATTGTAAAGGAGTTTCATCTTCTTCAAAATCTTCAACCAATGCGCGTAATGCCGCAGAAGGTTCTGCGCCTGCAAATAACATCGGAATGGCGCGGACTCGAAAAGTGTTCGTGCCGAATTCTTCCACTTCAAAACCGAAATGATTCAAAAAATCCAGTTGAGAGGTGAGCATCTTTGCAGATTGCGGCGGCAGTGTCACAACTTCAGGGGTTAGCAAAGATTGGGCAGGGATGCCTTTTGTGCCGTGCTGTGCCATCAACTTTTCAAATAGAACCCGTTCGTGCGCGGCGTGCTGGTCGATCAGATACAAACCGTCTGGGCCTTCTGCCACGAGATAGGTTGCGCCGATCTGGCCGATGAGACGCAGCAGCGGAACGCCTGTCTTTGCTTCGAGTTGTTGTGCGGGCTGCTCACTTCTGACCGAAGACGCTTCAGACTCCGCCGAAAATGGTTCGCTTTCAAGAGAGGATCGTTCATCGTGTGCAATTGACCAGTCAATGCCCGCCTGGCGGGTGGGCATTTCACTTTGCGAACGCGCGCCCCATAATTGCGGTGACACCGAAGGGACAGGTGTGTACGCCAGCAACGCCTTGCGCGCCGAGCGTTGTACGAAACTAAAAACTTTATCCTGACTTTTGAAACGCACTTCCGCCTTGGTGGGGTGGACGTTGACATCCACGTCTTCAGGCGCGATCTCCAAAAACAAGACGGTCAATGGATAGCGTCCCACCATCAAGAGCGTGTGATAGGCTTGCAACAGTGCAGAGGTCAACGAGATTTCCTGCACCCAGCGCCCGTTGACGAAGAAAGTAATTTCCTTGCGATTGGAACGCGTGATGGATGTTGGGCTGATAAACCCCGTCAGCGAGAAGCCGTCTTCCTGCGCCATCACTTCCAGCATTTGCTTGGCCACGTCTACACCGTAAAGCGTTGCCAGAATTGCACGGCGGTCGCCATCTCCTGCGGTTTGCAGAGTGGCTTGTTTGCCATCTGTCACTTTGAAGCGCACATTCGGGTATGCCAACGCATAACGTGTGACCAGTGAATCAATGGCGCGTTTTTCAGTGGTATCTGTCTTGATAAATTTCAGGCGCGCGGGCACGTTGTAAAAAAGATCTTCCACGCGCACTACCGTCCCAACGGGCGCGCCTACTTTTTCAACTTTGCCAGCAATGCCGCCTTCCACTTTCAGGCGCGCGCCTTCTTTGGCGTCTTTAACTCGAGAGGTCAACGTGAAGCGGGAAACTGAACCGATCGAAGCCAGCGCTTCGCCTCGGAAGCCCAATGTTTGGATGTGGAAGAGGTCATCGGACTGAACCAGTTTCGAGGTCGCATGACGCGCTGCTGCCAATTCCAATTCATTTGCAGGGATGCCGAATCCATCATCCGCAACTTCGATCAGCGTTCGACCTGCATCCGCAATGGAGATCGAAATATTTTTCGCGCCTGCATCCAGTGAATTTTCAGTTAATTCTTTAACAACAGAAGCGGGGCGTTCTACAACTTCGCCCGCGGCGATCTGCGAGGAGACTTCGGAGGAAAGAAGACGAATAGGCATGGCACGATTATAATCGCCCTATGCAAATCACCACCATTTTTTTTGATCTTGACGACACGTTGTATCCATCCAGTGCGGGGTTGTGGAAAGCCATCAAGGAACGCATGAACGAATACATGCGCGAACACCTGGATATTTCTGAAGAGGAAATTCCCGTGTTGCGCGAAAAATATTTCATGCAATATGGAACCACCATGCGCGGCTTGCAGGCGCATCACAATATTGATACGGATGATTTCCTCGCCTACGTGCATGACCTGCCGCTGACGGAGTACCTCACGCCAGATCCGCTGCAACGCGAGATCATCGCTTCACTCCCCACCCGCAACCTGATCTTTACAAACGCAGACATTTTCCACGCCCAAAGAGTGCTGACCGTGCTCAAGCTGGCCGACCTCTTCCCATCCATCGTGGACGTGAATGCAGTTGCGCCGTATTGCAAACCCATGCCCGAGTCTTTTGCGTTCGTCATGCAGACCGCTGGCGAAAGTGACCCATCTCATTGCGTAATGATCGATGACATTGCCCGCACCACCCGCGCCGCGCGGCAGGCAGGCATGTTCAGTATTTTATACGGTGGCGTTTCAGCAAATGGAGATGCGCACGCTCATTTTACGAACTGGGAAGAATTACCAGAAATATTGGAGAGCCTGTAATGGAAAATACCCGTGCAGTCCTTGGCGCGCTATTCTTTATAGCACTCGTGCTTGGCGCAAATTTTATTATGTATGGTATTTCCCGCAGCATTGTCAACTCGAAACGCGGAAATTTTCTGGAGATGCTCAGTAAATCGATCTCTGGGCCTGTGAAGAAAAAAGACCCCATGGACGAGCTCCGCAGGCAAATTCAGGAATTGGAGGGGGGTAAGAAGGACG
>JAVBXV010000293.1 GCA_030824405.1 Anaerolineales bacterium
GAAGGCGCGCATATCGGCTTGCGTTGTGTTTGCGTGTTCGGTTAATTGTTCGAAGGCGGCGGTCAATCTTGCGTCGCGGTCTTTGATGTTTGCAACGTCAGAAATATCGGCCTGTGATTTTAAGATGACGAATAAACGGTCGCCATAATTTCCTGGATTACCGAACAGGAAAAATACCGTGATGACCACCAGCCATGTGACGCCAGCGCCCGCCCAGCCAACCGCGCGCTTCGTTCTGGACCCCGAACTGGATGCGGTTGCGAAACGCAGGATCACCGCAATGACATTGGTGACGAACCCAACGCCGATGGCGATGGCGCAGACTTTGAATGCAACGCCCGCAATGTCGCCGAGGACTGCTGTCAACTCGGTGGGGTCGAACATGGCGAGGCTTGCAAACGCGAGCAAAGCCACGGCACTGCCCGCGCCGAATTTTGAAGGCATGATGGCCGCGATGGCAAATGCGAACGAAGGCAAAATGGTGATGAGAATTAACTCGGAGCCATCATAGCCAATGGCCGAGCCAAGCAAGGCGAGCAATGCGCCGATGCCAACGCCGTCCAAAAGAAAATGACCCGTCGTGGATTCCATCAACGACGCCGCGAGCAGGCCGAATGCAAGGCTTGCCAGCAGGCTTAAGAAGGCATCGCCAAAAGAACCGAACGAGCCAAATGCGGCAAATGGGATCAAGCCAATACCAGCAACGACCAGGCCGAACGGCAGAGAGCCGCGTTCCCATTCCAATTTATTTTTACGCAGCCAGATGACCACTCCCGCGCCGAGGATGCAAATAATGAACTGCGCGATCGAGCCGATCTGGTCATTGTTGGGGCCGAGAAAACGCAGCGCCAAAGCAGGGAGCGCCATCACCGCCGCGCCCAACAACCCCGCGTAGACAGGTTTGAAGCGGTCGTCTGTTGTGAAGTACCACAGCAAGCCAGTGATGATGATCATTATAATGGCTTGAACTGCAAGGCCGATCAGCCCTGCCCATGCCAGACTTTTCGCGCTTAAAGACATGATGGCGGTTTGCTGTGTGGACCAAACAATGAAGTTGTAAATGAATAAACAAAATGGCATTGGCAGCAGGAAGATCAAAAAGATCGCCAGCGCGCCTGTGCTTCTGTTTTTCGGTTCTGCTGTGGGAATGTTTGGAATGGATTCTTCGCTCATAATGTTCTCCATATTTTTTTACTCTGCTCCGCCTTCAACCCCAGCAACGACTTCTTCTTCAACGGGTTTGTGCGGTTGAACTTTGAATATCTTAAAGCCCCATTGCACAGACGGCCCCACCAAAATGGCGTATGCCAGTGTGCCAAAACCTACCGGCCCGCCTAATATCCAGCCGATCGTGACCACGGTCACTTCGATGATCGCACGCGCCGCGCGGATGCTGATGCCTGTGGTGCGTTTGATCGCCAGCATCATGCTGTCTCGCGGACCCGCGCCCGCGTCCACGCCAATGTAGATCGCGCTGGCGAGTCCCATCAAAAAGATCGCCAGTAATAACATGCCAATTTGCAAAGGCAGGTTGTCTTTTACAGAAGGAATGATCGAAAGCCAGAGATCTTCCCACGGCCCGATCGATAAAATATTTGCGAGTGTGCCCCAGCCCATTTTCTCGCGCATGAGAACCGCACCTGTCAGTACGAAAAATCCCATCAACACGGTCATCGTGCCGATCGTGATGCCGATCTTTTGCGCTAGCGCCACTTCCAGCACAGCCCATGCGCTTGTGCCAATATTGCCGCGGATCATCAATGTGATCGCCAGACCGAACAAAACAAAGCCGATCTGTATCTTGGTAAAGTCCCAAACAAAAGTATTCCAGTGAATTGGTTTTAACATTATTCTCCGTTTATTTTTTCGTTCACGTCTACAATGGATCTTCTCAGTGTCTCTGTGATGAATTTTTCCTATCCATTTTTTACGTTAAAGACGATGATACCATGCTGTGATAAACTCGCTGCATGCCCCAAATATTTGAGACCCATCACGATTCGTTTACCATCAGTACCGATCCCGCCCGCCTGGATATGGACGCCATTTACGATTTTCTAGCCCATTCCTATTGGGCCAAGGGACGTCCACGCGAACGCACGCAGGACGCGTTTGCCAACTCGTTGGTGTTTGGTTTGTATGAAGGCTCGCGCCAGATCGGCATGGCACGCGTGGTTACCGATCATGCGATCATCGCCTATCTTTGTGATGTCTTCATTCATGAAAATTTTCGCGGCCACGGCCTTGGCAAATGGCTCGTCCAAAGTATTCTCGAACATCCCGATCTGAGCCATGTTCGCCGCTGGCTGTTGGCCACCGATGATGCGCATGGCTTGTATCAACAATTTGATTTTGCGCCGCTCGCTGACCCCGAAAAATGGATGCAGCGTCTGCGCCCTTTCCCAGGTGAATAAATGAAGATCAATCTTAATTCTGGACGTGAAAAAAGTTTACTGCGCCGACATCCCTGGGTTTTTTCCAGCGCGATCAAATCCATGGAGGAAGCTTCGCCCGCCTCAGGCCAAACTGTGGACCTGCTCTCGTCCGAGGGAGATTTCCTCGCTCGTGCAGCGTATTCGCCCACCTCACAGATCCGCGCCCGTGTGTGGACATTCACCGACGAGCCCGTGGACAAGGAATTCTTCCGCAAACGAATCCGCGCCGCGATAGAGATGCGTCAAAGGTCAAATATCGAAAGTCGTTCGGATGCGTATCGCATCCTGCACGGCGAATCAGACGGCGTTCCAGGCTTTGTTGTCGATCGTTACAAAGATATGCTCGTCCTGCAATCCACCACCGCGGGTTCCGAGTTCTGGAAGGAAACTGTCGCCGATCTGTTGGTGGAAGAGACGGGCATTCAAAATATCTACGAACGCTCCGATGTGGACGTGCGTGAGCTCGAAGGCTTGAAACCCATCACGGGCATTTTGCGCGGCACAGTTCCTGATTCATTGATCTCCATCACCGAGTACAACCTCAAATTTAACGTGGACGTTGTCCACGGCCACAAGACTGGTTTTTATCTCGATCAACGCGCGAACCGTCACCGTGTGGGGGAGTTGGCCAAAGACCGTGATGTATTAAATTGTTTTTGTTACACGGGCGGTTTTTCCATCCACGCGCTGGCGAATGGAGCGAAGTCTGTTCTGTCTGTTGATTCTTCGGCAGATGCGCTCGCCTTGCTGGAGGGAAATATTGCGCTCAACAATCTCCCTGCCGAGCGCCACACTTCGCTCGAAGGCGATGTCTTTCAATTGCTTAGAAAATTCCGCGATGCGAATCGCTCCTTCGATATGATCATTCTCGACCCGCCCAAGTTCGCTCCCACCGCCGCACATGCCGAAAAAGCCTCGCGTGCATATAAAGATATCAACCTGCTGGCTTTCAAATTATTGCGCCACGGCGGCATCCTCGTCACCTTCTCCTGCTCTGGCGGCGTGGACGCGGCTCTCTTCCAAAAGATCATCGCCTCCGCCGCATTAGATGCAGGCACAGATGCCGCGATCATCGAACACATGTCACAAGGCAGTGATCATCCTGTCAGTTTGCATTTTCCCGAAGGCGCGTATTTGAAAGGCCTGATCTGTGTGAAGGGATAGTTGGGTTCCAAGTCATATTGAATTTGAGTCAAAATGAAAAAAACGATTGATTTTTTCAAATGGCTATCAATATTGCCCATAATAGGGTTGGTTGCTGTGTATTTGTTTTGGCTTACGACTGCCCCTATGGCATTTTTCAACGGGGATGAAACTGTTGGGAATTTCATTGCTGGGTTAGTATTATTTTCAATATTCACTTTACTTTCGGTAGGGGTAAATGCACTAAATAAAAGACGAGGTTTACCATTTTGGATTTTTATTAGCTTATTGTTTTCAGTCTTTGTAATAAATATTTTCTACCTAATGACTTTTTACCCACAAGTGACCGCCGTGCAAAAAGTCGGCGTTTACAAGTACTATATATCCTCCTCTCTTGATTGGGATGTTCATGGTCTCACCGCATTCTATAAATGCAAAAAGTGGAGTCTAACCTGCTATCGTCTTTATAGTTCTTATGGCTTATCAAGTGCAGAATTATTCGTTGACAAAACAAATAGTAAGGTGAGTTTATTCAACTTTGATGAGTTATTGGTTACAGATGGAGAGCCTCCCAAATACTACACTGGAGTCTCAGAACAACTTGGAAGCAAATTATATATTTTGTCTTGGGATTGGATTGAGGATAGCGATTGTGGCGGCTATTCTTGCCGAAAGTACATTTACACACTTAACGTTTGTAATTTAGATTATACGGATTGTGATTCATTGCCGATTCGATACACAGAAACGTATGACATTACTCCTTATTGGGTAACAAATGAAGTGACCAAAGAGATCAGCTTGTACGACGAGGATGAAAAGGGAGACATTATTTTCACCTACGGCGAGCACCCCCGCTGTTATGCAAATGGATGCGAAATACTACAAGAATCTACAAGTAATTAATGTCCAATGGTAGTTTGATAAAGTAGTTATCAAATCGATTAAAAGAGCTTACTACTTTTCTTCCGTCACGTTCAACCTCCACACAGCCAGAAGGAAGAAAAATATTGCATACCCAGTCAACGCCATGGATGAGAGCAATACCGATTCAAATCCCAATCCACGCGCAACGATATTTTCAAACCCGTCCATGCCCCAGGCTACTGGAGAAATATGGCCAATGGCCTGGAACGTTTCCCCCGTAAATTCAAGCGGCACCCAGGCTCCGCCCAACCCAGAGAACACGAACATCGGGATCAGCGAAAAAGCAATTGCCTGTTCTTCCGTCTTCGCGACGATGCCGATGAACAATCCCAAAGCTGAGATGCACAACGCCGCAGTGAAAGCCACCAGCAGAGTCGCTGCGGGCACGCGCAGATAATCCACTTTCAATGCGAACTGGCCGAAGGCGATCAGGATGGTGAACTGGGTGAAGATCAAAAAGAAGATCGCCAGAAAATGACCGAACACAATGTGGATGCGGCTTGTGGCAGTCGTCAGCAATCTCTGTAATGTGCGAGACTTGCGTTCGGTCACGATCACCTGCGCAGCGGTCAACAAACCCGCGATCGCAAATTGAAGCATCATGGCGGGCGCTGTATGTGCCATCGCTGAGCTGTTGCTCCCCGCCTTTTCAATTGCCGCGCTCTTTGTTTCCTTGATCGCGATCGGCGGTTCGTCCCATGCGGAAAGACTTTGTTCGAAGGCATACTTGAACGGCATTCGTTCTGCGTCAACGCTCTCGATGATGCTTGCCGTGCGGATCGCGTCATGCAGACGGCCTGCGATTGTCAGAAGATCCGCTTCGATCGTGATCCATGCCTGCGTGCCCGTATCAGCAATGACCGTCAACCTGGCAGTTTTGTCTTTGAGCACGGCCCTTCCATATCCGTCTGGGACGATGATCGCGGCGGCCAATTCTCCTTCTGCAACGAGCCTCTCAAGGTCCGCGGTGGAGCGAAATTCATTTTCATCCAGCCGAATCACTTCGGACTTCGTCAACAGTTCGTGCAGAGAATCGGTCACCCAGTTGTCATCCTGAGAGAGATAACCAACTGGCAATCGCGAGTCTGATTCGTTGCCGCCAAAACCACCGAAGGCGTACCCAAAGAGGAACGTGAACAGGATCGGCATGATCAGCAGGAACATGAACGTTTTAAAATCACGTGAGAGCTGTAATAGGTCTTTGAGGGCAATATCAAGAACTCGGATCATGACCAGCTCCTACACATAACGCCGATTGAAACGCAGCACGCCGATCACGAAGAAGGCGGCACTCCATGCAAGCGTGGCCAGTGCGGTGATCAATACACTATTGAATGGCTCCCCATTCATCGATTGCATCAAGCCGCGGATGGCCCAGCCTTGCGGCACCAGCATGGAAACGGTATCTCCCATTTTGTTTGCAATGGCAGAGTTCATGGCAAATATTTTGATCATGCCCATCATGCCAGTGACAGTTAAGATACCACCGAAAAGCACGCCAGATTGTTTTGTGCTTGCGAAGAATGAGTTGATGAACACCCCGAATGACGATGCGCTTAAGATGATCCCCGCCGCAGCCAGGATCACAGACGTGAAGTTTCCCCATTGAATTCCAAAGATCAAGCGCGAGGCGATCAGTAGAACGATCACCTGCATTCCCACGGTCAGAAAAACAGACAGGAGTTTCCCCGTCAAAATGGTTGCCTGTGATGTGGGTGTGGTGAACAGGCGCGGCAACGTGTGTTCTTCCTCTTCCGTGAGAATGCTCTGCGCAGTGGATGCGCCCGTGTAGTATGCATAAAAAACCATCATGCCTCCCATGATCGGGCCAATGATGGTCAACAAAAGATTCTCACTTTGTTCCGCTTCGTTTTTTTGCTCACTAACTGGTACACGTATATCGAGCAGTTCCCCTTCCATGTCTTCGCTGAGCGCAAGCGAATCGTCCAGATATTGCTGAACGACCAACCCAGTCATGGCGTAATCGGAAGTATCAGCTTCGTCGATAAATACATTCACGGCGATCTTCACTCCAGACATTCCATTCATGAAACGGTTGAGGATGGAACGCATTACGGCTGGGCCGATGGTCAGGGTTGGGTCTTGATAGAACTCGATGACTGCCTTGCCTTCCTCCATGTCTGCGAATTGCTCGGAGAAATCTGGCGGGATGATGAGCGCTACCTGGGCTTGTTGAATGTCCACGGAGGCTCGCGCAGTTTCAGGGTCCCGCGCGAACGAGACCTCGATCAAGTCTGCCATTTCATCACTTTCGAGAATGCTGACGATCAGGTCTCCCATCGTATCGGCTTCGCGTCCACCAGGAATGTTTTTTGGATTCACCTGAAACCTGGGGCCGCCTTCATCCATGTTCGCGATGATGACCTTTGTCTTTGGCAGGTCGAACCCGCCGTTTTCTGCTGTGTTGCCGAACATAAAATAAAACATGCCCGTCACCAGCAGGGGCACGCCAAACATAAAAATAATCGCGAACGCGCTGCGAAAGGAACGGGTTAAGTCTTTGATGGCGATGTCGATTGCTTTCATTGCCCGCCTCAATCGCGCAGTGCGCGGCCCGTCAGATGCAGGAACACGGCTTCGAGATTCGGCTCGCGAATAGCCACAGAGGTGATGCGCGCCGAATGATTCGTTGCGGCTTCGAATAATTTTGGAAGGACAATGTTGCTGTCATTCACCAGAACTGCGATCGTTCCATTTTCAGCGGCCACATGCGTTACGCCTTCGATGTCCCGCCATGCGTCTATAGTTTTTCCATCATCCATGTGCAGCGTTAGATCGATGCGGGTTTGCCCGCCCACCAGTTTCACCAATTCATCGTGCGTGCCGCATGCAATCATTTTTCCGTGATCCATGATGGCAATATGATTCGAAAGTTCCTGCGCTTCTTCCATGTAGTGGGTGGTGTACAACACGGTCATGCCTTGATCTTTCAACGCGACAACGCTGTCAAGAATGCTGCGCCGTGATTGCGGATCGATGCCAACTGTGGGCTCATCCATGTAAATGACTTTTGGCTTATGCAAAAGGGATACGCCAATGTTGACGCGGCGCTTCATTCCACCCGAATACTTGCCTACTCTTTCATTGGCACGGTCCAACAGCCCGATCACTTCCAAAACTTCGCCCACGCGTTTCTTGAGTTCCAGGCCGCGCAGGCCGTACATCTTTCCCCAAAAAGACAGGTTCTCACGCGCGGTCAGGTCTTCGTACAACGCGATTTCCTGCGGCACCACACCCAGCACAGATTTAACACCCATCGCATCTGTGCGGATGGAATGTCCCATCACGCGTGCATCGCCTTCGTTGGGGCGCAGCAAACAAGACAACATGGAAATGGTCGTTGTCTTTCCTGCTCCATTTGGACCAAGTAGACTAAATATCTCACCTTGTGATACATCGAAACTGACACCCTGCACAGCCTGATTTTCCCCGAAAGATTTATACAGATTCAAAACTTCAATTGCGGCCATATTGCTCATTCACCACTCCCGTTTTCTACAATGTGATGTGAATAAACTTGTTCACATCACATTGTATACGGATTTGTACTTTGTAACGTTGTTATTTTTTATCTCGAAAGCCCGGGCAAGCCGACGATCAAGACGAGCAGGCACCCGAATATCATAAGTAAAATGCTGGGAAGGAAGATGACGATAAGCGCTTTTCCAGTTGTAAGAGAATGAGATGCATTTAATGCGCGTATATTCAGGACGATGGTGTAAATTCCAAACACACTTGTCAGGCATTGCCCTACTACAGGGATAGCCCCCAGAAGCGCAGATAAGATCGTTAACGGCGCAAGATAGGCTGCCATTGCGTACACAGTGCGGCCATAATATCCATTGCCGCCCATAAAGCCAGCTATAAAGTTTTGGATCCACCCGCCAATCGCCAGCCCGATCACGCTGAAAATGGGTGTCAGCAGCGCCATCACCAAGGCCAGCATCCCAGCAAGGGCGGTGGTGGTGCCAGGATTTCCAAACAGGCCCATGAGCTCTGGCATATTTCTCAACTCCGCAAATTGCGGGCTGGATAAAAATGAAAGTGGAAAGAGCAACCCGCTGATGATGCCCGCGTAGGCCATCCATTCAAAGGCGCGGCCTGCACCGGCCTCAGGATCATCGAGCATATTTTCATAGGTACCCATCTGCATCATGGACAGCGTGGTCATCCAGACATCATAGAACGCGTAGGTCTTTTTCGCGGGCTTGGGCTTCGAAAGCATGGACGTGTCCACGTAACCAGTGATGTCTTCCTCCCATGCGTTTTTCTTTTTGCCCGTTGACTCTGGTTGAGCCGTGTTTGCCGTAACAGGAGCACGTGACGGGGATGTATCAAAATAGACAGCATCTTTTGCAGCTTCCTCTTCGTATCCAA
>JAVBXV010000084.1 GCA_030824405.1 Anaerolineales bacterium
GCCTGCCTGCTTCGCTCGTGGCCTTCTTCTTTGCCATCCCACTGTTGATCTCACCCGCACGCGTATGGCTTGGCTACCGCTCGGATGGCTACCCCATCTTCGGCAAACGCCGCGAACCGTATATCATCTTTGGCGCGTTGGTGATCGGGCTGGGAATTCTCGCCACATCACGGCTGGCCGCCAACCCCACCAAAGTAACCGCGCTGTTGATCTTAAGCGGCTCGCTATCTTTTATGCTCTACGGCCTGGGGCGCAATCTCGCGCACAACACCTATCAGGCTTTGGTGTCTGACCGTTACACAGGCACAACGCGCACACGCGCAATCACATTTTATGAAGTGGCAACCTTGCTCGGTTCTGTGATGGGCGCAGGCTTTATCGGCAAGGCGCTGGAAACTTATGAGCCTGCCAAATTGATCAGCGTTGCCACAGGTGTGGCAGTTGCGATCTTCCTGCTCGCATCCTTCGCCGCCCTTGGACAGGAAACGCGCGATCAAGTTAATCTGACTGCCTCGGAACAGGCGCGCAAGATGCCCTTCAATCAGGTTGTGCGTGATGTTGTTTTCGCCGACCCACAGGTGCGGATCTTATTCACGTTGGTGATCTTCACCTTCATCGGCACACTCGCACAAGATGCATTGCTTGAGCCATATGGTGCATTGGTGTTGGGCATGAGCGTTGGCGATACCACCCGCCTGACGATGTACTGGGGATTGGGCGTACTCGCTTCGATGCTGGCATCTGGCCTGTTCCTGATCAAGTGGCTGGGGTACATGAAGCTGATGCGCACGGGCATCGTTGCAAGTATTCTCGTCTTTGTTGGGCTGATCGTCACTGGCATGCTCGGCAACGTGGGCATTTTCAAAAGCCTGGTATTTGTGATGGGGCTGGGGACTGGTCTGGCGGGCGCGGGCATGTTGAGCGCCATCATCTCATTCACCACGCCCATTCGCGCTGGGTTGTTGATGGGCGTTTGGGGTGTGGCAAACATGCTTGGTCATGCGGTGGGCAATCTCACAGGCGGCATCCTCGTGGACAGTGTCCGCTTTGCGACAGGCAACGCCTTCTTTGCATACTCTTCCCTCTTCGCAATGGAAGCGATCATGCTGCTCGTTGCGCTGCATCTTTCCACAAAGTTGAATTCGAATGCATCACGCGCGCATAACGAAGAGGCTGAAATTCTGGCAGCCGTTGCCGCGGCTGATTAACCAAAATAGGATTTGATTTCTAGAATCCGTCAACAATGCCGTGTCACCCTCCCTAAAGAGCATCGGGACGATGTGAGGGAGCGTTCTTCGCGACCGAAGGGTCTCTTGCAACGGGGTAGAGATCCTTCGCTATCGCTCAGGATGACACATTTGAGATGACATGTAGAATCATTTCATCCCTTCGGGATTACATAGAACCCGCCCGCGAAATCATCTTTCGCGGGCGGGTTTGATACAGAACAAGATGACGTTTTGTGTTTACAACGGGATCGTAAAGAAGAACGAACTGCCAATGCCTGAAGTGCTCTCGAACCAGCTTTCACCGTCGTGCAGGTCGACGATGTGCTCGGTGATCTTAAGTCCCAGCCCAAAGCCGAGGCGCGGATCATTTTTGTCGGCGAGGATGGTTTCGAATGGCTCGAAGACCAGTTCCTGATCTGCCTCTGAAATGCCAATGCCTGTGTCGCGCACTTCGAACAAAATGTTATTGGGTTCACGGCTAACAAGCACTGTGATGTGTCCCTTGTCTGTGAATTTGAACGCGTTGTGGATCAAGTTCAACAAAGCTTGTGATAGCCGCGTCGCGTCCGCTTCGATAGGCGGCAGATTCTCGGCGATCTCTTCTTCGAGAGTGATGCCGTCCTTCATTTCAAGCAACTGGTCGGCAATCGTCATAACACCGTCAAGCAGTGCGTAAATGTCCACTTCATCGAGGCTCAGTTCCATTCGGCCAGTGACGGTCTCAGCATAATCCTGAAAGTCATTCACTTGCACCACCAAAGGAGACAGCGCCGCTTGAATGTATTCGATCGGCGAATCCTTTACGCCAACGTAGTCCTCCAACTCTTCCAGGCGGTACAGCTCATTTACCTTCGACTGCACTTCGGCAAGTCCCTTGCGCAGGAATGTGGACGATTTATATAAATATTCATTCTGCTTGTTTTCTTCGCTCATGATCGCTCCTAAGTTTTTCTATTCCTGAAAACCCGTCTTATATAATTCGTAATAACGTCCCTTGAGATCGAGCAACTCTGCGTGACTGCCCTGCTCGACGATCTTGCCGCCGTCAATGACCACAATTCTATCTGCATTCGTGATCGTGGACAATCGGTGCGCGATCACAAAGGATGTGCGTCCCTTCAAGAGTTTCAGCAACGCCCGCTGAATGACCTGTTCCGTTTGAGTGTCCACCGAAGAAGTGGCTTCGTCGAGGATCAAAATACGCGGGTTGGCCAGCAAGGCGCGCGCAAACGAGATCAACTGGCGCTGTCCCACGCTCAAAGTTGCACCGCCCTCCTCCACCGAAGTATCGTATCCATTCTTCAAGTTGATAATAAATTCATGCGCGCCCACAGCTTGCGCGGCTGCGATCACGTCCGCGTCACTTGCGTCCAGGCGGCCAAACAAAATATTTTCCTTGACACTGCCATTGAACAGGAACGGATCCTGCAGAACCATGCCCATCTGTCTGCGCAGCGATTGCTGAGTCACTGTCCGCAAGTCCACGCCGTCGACGAGCAAACAGCCGTCCGTTGGGTCGTGGAAGCGTGTGAGAAGTTTGACGATGGTGGTCTTGCCAGCGCCCGTCTCGCCAACCAGCGCCACCGTCTCGCCCGCTTTTATATCCAGATCGATTTGATCGAGGACAAGCGTGGGGTCATCGGAATAATGAAAGGAGACGTGATCGAATCGCACCGCACCGACAACTGGTTTCAGCTCGTCAGCATTTTCCGCATCCCGAACTTCCACGGGCGAATCGAGCAGCGCAAGAATTCGCTCCCCGCCCGCCAGCGTGGACTGCACCGTATCGAAGCGGCGGCTGAGATCGCGGATGGGTTCGAAGAAACGGTCAATGTATAGAACGAAAGCGATCAGCACGCCCGCGGTAATGGATTCGCCCAGCACAGCCGTACCGCCAATGTAGACCACCAGCGCAGTTGCCAGCGCGCCAAGAATATCCACGACGGGCGTGAACACCGAAGCGATCCAGGCGGCGTCCAAACTCGTTTCAAGAAAATAGCGGTTGATGTAGCCGCTGAAATTAGTATAGTTATGTCCCTGACGGGAAAACGCCTGCACCACGCGCACACCATTGACATTCTCCGCGAGCACCGAGTTTGCCCACGAAACTGCCGCACGCACCCTGCGATAATTCTTGCGCGCCGTCTTCCTGAACAACATGGTGGCCAGCACCATCAACGGCAGCATCGCAAAGGTAAGCAATGACAGTTTCACATTCAAAGCCAGCATTGCAATGATCGTGCCGACGATGCCCAGCAAATTACGCACGATCGCCAGCACCGCCCAGGTGATGAACTCGCGCAAAGTGCCCACGTCATTGATCACGCGGGTAATGACACGTCCCACACTGTAGCGGTTATAAAAACTTAGGGAGAGTTTCTGCAAATGCGCGAACATGGCAGTGCGGACATCGTAAAGCACATGCTGCCCCACACGAGACATGATGCGCACGCGCCAGACGTTGAATCCCAACTGAATGGTTGCGACCGCAAGATAGGCAAGCATAATATTTCGCAATGCGATCGGGTCTTTTGCATTAATGCCATCGTCAATGGCCAGCTTCACGAAGTAAGGTCCTGAAACAGCAGACGCGGTAACGATGACCATCAACGCCAATGCGCCGACCATCTGCAGGGTATAGGGTTTCATGAATAGTAAAAGTCGGCGCGCAACCCTGGGGTCGTAGCCTGTGTCCAATGCCTCTTCGGTTTGGACGATAAATGGGGGCGGAACTATTTTTGTTGTCATGATGCCTTTCGCGCTGAGCAGAGAAGTCGAGTATTCTTCGAGACTTCGCAGACGAAGCGCAGGGTTCTAGTTTTAGTTACTGTTTTTTCGCTACATTCGTCCTGAGCGGAGCCGCGTTCGTTGCGGCGCAGTCGAAGGACATACCCTCACGCTTCGTCTTCGGGACAGAAGGGCGCTGTCCCTCCGCTCAGCGCGAAGTTTTCTTTTTATTTTGTTCTCTTCGCTTTCGTTCAGCCTTCACAATTTCGTGGATCGCGCCGAAGTCATTGCCGATCAACGCTTCTTTCTTTACACGACTCCAGCCTTTGACTTGCCGTTCAAAAGCCAATGCCTCGGAATATCTTGCGACTTCATCTGAACACCAAACAAGTTTCACAGGGCGGCGGCTAAACGTATAAGATTCTGGATGAACACCTTCCTGATGCTGTACCAACCTTGCTTCCATATCAGCTGCGCTTCCAGTGTAATAGGATCCATCTGCACATAAAAGAATATAAACTCGGTACGGCACAGGAACACCCCTTATTACTCACGCTGTAAAAAGATTATCTTGAATTTGAATTTCTAGACATGATGGTATTCTCATGTCCTTCTTTTTCAGGCACGATCATTTCGATCTTTTCTTCATCCTGCAGATCCACGTGCTGGATTAATTGCAGGTCATTGATCTCTTTGTACAATCCGCCGCGTCTCAATAATTCATCATGCGTGCCGCGTTCTACAATTTGACCCTTGTCCATCACGAGGATCATGTCTGCGCGCCGAACGGTACTTAGGCGGTGCGCGATCACAAAGGTCGTGCGGCCTTCCATCAAAGTATCCAGCGCAGCCTGGATCAATTTCTCAGTTTGCGTATCCACACTGGAAAGCGAATCATCCAAAATCAAAATGCGCGGGTTCATCAACAAGGCACGCGCAATCGCCACGCGTTGACGTTGTCCGCCAGAGAGTGTTACACCGCGCTCACCGACGACTGTTTCATATCCCTGCGTAAAGCCTGTAATAAATTCATGCGCCTGCGCGGCTCTGGCTGCGGCGAAAATTTCCTCATCACTCGCGTCTGGTCTGCCATATGCAATGTTCGCCTTGATCGTGTCCGAGAACAAAAGCGAAGTTTGCAGCACAATGCCGATCTGTTTTCTCAGCGAAGTCAATTCCAGATCGCGCACATCGTGCCCATCCACCAACACAGCGCCTTCGCTGACATCATAAAAACGCGGGATCAAATTTACCAGCGAAGTCTTTCCCGAACCCGTCGGGCCGATCAACGCGATGATCCGATTCTGCTTTACCTTCAAATCCAAATTCGACAGCGAAGGGATCTTTTCGTTTTGATATTTCAGCGAGACATTTTTGAATTCAACTTCACCCTTCAATGTGGACAGAACAAACGCTTCTTTCTTTGACTTGATATCTGGTTCTGTGTCGAGGACTTCGAACACTCTTTGAGCGCCCGCCGCCGCCTCGCCACCTGCATTGACGAGTCCCGTCAACGCCTGTGCGGGCTCTGCCATCATCAAGATATATGCATTGAACGCAACCACGGTACCGATCGTCAGCACCCCGTCCATGACCATTACCCCGCCGAAGAACAAAATGAGAATGGTGCCCAGTGTGGTCAGCCAGTTGGTGGTGGGCATGATCTTGGCCCATTCATCGATCACGCGAATCCACTTGGTGAAGACATCCTTATTCGCCACTTCAAAGCGGTCGATCTCGTATTGCTCACGAGCAAAAGCACGAACCACCTGCACACCTGTCACATTCTCTTGCAGGCGGTTGGAAACTTCGCCCACGGCAGAGTCCACGGCGAAGAACAACCTGCCAATCTTGGTGCCAAAACTAGCGGTCATCAAGATCAAGGGGATCATAGGGAGCAGGGCGATCAGCGCAAGTTTCACATTGACCGAAAGCATCACGAACAGAATCCCAATAGTCAACAGAACGAAGCGAACGATCTCTGCGATAGACGAGCCCGCGAATTTCTCTATCGAGCGCACATCTTCGATACAACGCGAGATCAACTGTCCCGACTGAGCGTGGTCATGATAGGTGAATGGCAAATATTGAATGTGGTCGTACATGCGATTGCGCAAGTCATAGCCCACACGGGCCGCGATCCACTCAGACAGATAGCGATTGCCCAGCCCAAGGACCGCTGAGGCAAGCCCGAGCGCAAGAAGAAGAAGCGCAGCACGGACCAGATAGGACGTGTTACCAACCAACAGTCCATCATCAATAACTGATTGGATAATGCGCGGGACGGCCAGGTTGAAACCCGTCAGCGTGAGCAGCATCACGAGAGTGAAAATAGTCTGCCACGCATACGGTTTAAGGAAAATGGAGATGCGAAGTAAGTTTTTCATAGTCAGGGAAAATTAAGGATACCACAAACAAAAAGATGGATATCCTTAAAGACGAACTCTTTTTGTTAATTAAATGGGAGCAACACTTTGTTCATACAGCTTGAATTTGCGAAGGACAAGCCTCAGCGAAAGGGAAAGTGTAAAAATAATGAGCCAGTCATAAAGGAAGACACTGCGAGGGAAATTCTCGAACCACCCCGCGGAATATCCAGCGTATATGATCGCCGAAACGATCACAGACCCAGCAGTTACAGAAACAAACAACGAGCGCACGATCTGCATAAATGGGAGATACAGGTTTGCAGGGTTCAACGTATTCAATATCACAGAGATGGATGTCCGCAGAATAAAAGCGGACCAGAACATCAGCAGCCCCGTAGTGCGGTAGGACAGGTATTCACGTCCATCGCCAAAGCGAAAGCGGAAGGAAATGTAAATGGATGCTGTAAAGATCAAAAGGTCCAAAATAAGAAGCGGCATGCTGATCCGCTTCATGATATTTTTCAGCCAGCTCCGAATTGGAGGGTCGATAAAATAGTAAGCGATCAACCCCGTCACGATCATCAATGGCAGGTAGGTAATTTCAAAAATAAGCTGCGGGTTGCTAAGATTGGAAGAAAATAACGCGCGCTCATAGAGCCAGATGATCGGCACATGCAAAATGTATAAGGCAAACGCTGTTTCGCCAAGAACCACCAGCCAGCGATGGCTGAGCAATTTGGATAAGACAGTCTTATCCAAAGCAAGGGCAACGATAAAGACAATGTAAAACGGAGATAACAACCCAGCCATGGGCTGTAGATTGCGGGGCAACTGCGGGAACACATCACTGAGGATCAGGTATCCAGCGATCAATGCGAGGCTGCCAAATATAACCAGCAAGTTCGTGCGCTGGTTGATCTCTTTTCCCTGAGCTTCGCGCACAAACCAAATACCACCAACCACGCCGATGATGAATGAATTCAAATGGAACAATGGGAAATAAACGATGAATAATTCCTGCGCGGGAAAATACCCGACCCACAAAATGTAATGAACAACCTGAGACACAGTCCACAAAGCCAGGGATGCCCAGATCAATTTTTTCGTGGGCTGTTGATACGCCCAAAGCACAAAAAATGGAAAGATGGCGTAAAAGAAAAACTCAACCGTCATTGACCATGACGCATAATTAAATGACTGGGAATAAGGCGGCCACCATGCCTGCAAAACAAAGATGTTCGCCAGTACCTTTTGCGGTTTGATGCGCACAATGTAATCTGCGTAGAAGTAAACCACCAAAAGAAACGAAATGATGTAGAGCGGATAAATGCGGATAAATCTTGCCGTCCAATATCCTAAAATATCGAACTTTTCCTTTGGTCGAAAATATACAAGCGACATGACAAAGCCTGAAAGCACATATAAATAACCAACTGCCGAAGGGGCAGAGCCCAAAATAGGAGAAAGGGGAAATACATTGATCGCAGAAATATAAAAATTAACTCCCCCGTGATAAATAAAGACCAAGAGCAAAGCCCAAAACCGCGTAAAAGTTAATTGATCGTATCGCTTCATTAAAATTCCTCAAAAATTAGATTGTTCCTATTCTACTGGAAAAAGAGGACTGGTAAAAAAACCAGTCCTCTTTTTTATATTCAAAAAAAACACGAACTACAGGTCAACCGCCAGACAGGTGAGAGTCTGCTCGACTCCTGGGATGGGTTGAATCTCAGAGGCAGTGATGGCGCCAAGTTTTGCCACATCTGTGGTCTCAACCACTGCAACCGCATCATAAGGACCAAAGGTCATGTGAGCCTCTTTTACGCCTGCAACTTTTCGCAAGCTTTCCACTACACTTTTGACATCACCAGATCGAATCTTGATCAATACATAAGCTTTCATGCTTATCTCCTTTTTCGAATTTGCTAATCCTGCTTGCGCAGGAAAATGGCCCAATAGACTGCGGCAACCAGCACCGCACCACCGATGATATTCCCAATGGTAACAGGAATCAGATTGTTAACAAAGAAATTACTCCATGTCAATTTATCCAGATTGGCAATTTTTTCAGACACCCTGCCCATGAATTCGGCATCGCCCATTTTTACAAGCAATGCATAGGGGACAAAGTACATATTGGCGATACTGTGCTCAAAGCCAGCCGCAACAAATGCGGTGATCGGAAAAATGATCGCGGCAATCCTGTCCACGGTGGAGCGGGCACTGAAAGTAAGCCAGACCGCCATGCAAACCAGAGCGTTGCAAAGGATGCCGAGCGCAATTGCCTGCACGAAATCAAGGCTGGATTTGGCAACGCCAGTATTCAACGCCGCGATCCCGATCGCATCTTTTCCAAATGTGTATTGCTTTGTATAGAACATCAGAACAGCGGTTGCGAACGCACCGACAAAATTTCCAAAATAGACGATCGCCCAATTACGGAGCATCGCGCCAAAAGTGACCTTGCCACTGGCCCAAGCCATAACGATCAGGTTGTTCCCCGTGAATAGCTCAGCGCC
>JAVBXV010000119.1 GCA_030824405.1 Anaerolineales bacterium
CCGCTTCTTTGTAAGTTGTGGTATCGTATTGAGCGTGAAACAGGAAGTACTCCAGAGCAACAGGCGATTCTGGTTCAAGTACGGGAAAAATTCGAGTGTTTACCTTAAAAGTTGGTATGTAATCGTATTCACAAGTTAGACTCTTTCTAGTAGAATTGTATAGACAAGTTGAAAGGAGGCTAAGGCATACATTGGCTTTGCAAGTCTCGTTCATTGTTAACTCAAATTTCAATAGGAGAAGAAGAATGCGTAAGAATTTTGCTCGCCTCGCGATGTTCGCGTTGGTACTCATGCTCGTCCTTGCTGCTTGTGCGCCTGCAGCTGTCACCGAGGCACCTGTTGTTGAAACTGATGCTCCCGTAGCTACAGATGCTCCCGCCGTAGTAACCGAAGCCCCAGTGGCTGAACAGTTCGTTTTTGGTTTACTGATGGTAGGTCCCTATAACGACAATGGTTGGAGCCAGGCTCATTACGAAGCTGGTCTCTATCTTGAAGAAAAACTCGGCGCCAAGATGATCTATTTGGATAAGGTCAATCCTGCCGACCGCCCTGGCACCACCCCCGATCAACTCGCCGAAGAATTGGTTGCTCAGGGTGCCCAACTGGTCATTTTCAACTCTGATGATATGAAGGATGCATCCACAACTTTTGCGAAGGCCCATCCTGAAACTTATGTCATTATGGCTTCTGGTGATCAGGTTTGGACAGACGGCAAGACCTACGAAGAACTTCCCAACCTCATGAACATCATGGGTCGTATGGAATATGGCAAGATGATGGCTGGCTGCGCCGCGGCCCTCACTTCCGAGACTGGTAAGATCGGTTATCTCGGACCACTACTCAACGACGAAACCCGCCGCCTCGCCTCCTCTGCCTATCTTGGTGCCCGTTACTGCTGGGAACAGGCTGGTAATGATCCTGCTGCTTTGGAATTCAAGGTGACATGGATCGGTTTCTGGTTCAATATCCCTGGCGTTACTCTTGACCCCGTTCAGGTTTCCAATGATTTCTACACTACTGGTTATGATGTCGTGATCTCTGGCATCGACAACCCTGTCAACCTCGGCGAAGCTCAGAAACTTTCTGCTGAAGGCAACAAGGTCTTTGGTGTTGCATACGATTACGTGGCTGCTTGTGATGCCGCTCCAGAAGTTTGTATCGGCGTGCCGTACTTCAACTGGGGTCCTGAATATCTCAAGGCTATCACCTCTGCTCAGGATGGCTCATGGTCTTCCCAGTTCATTTGGGCTGCACCAGATTGGTCTGACATCAACAATATAGACACCTCCTCCGTTGGCTTCGTCAATGGCCCTGCTTTGAGCACTGAAGATGCCGCTGCAGTGGACGCGTTCGTTGCCGAACTCGCTGGTGGTCTCGATCTGTGGACAGGCCCGATCAACCTGCAAGACGGTACTGCCTATCTCGCCGATGGCGAAGTGGCTACTGACCAGCAGGTTTGGTATCTGCCCCAGTTGCTTGAAGGCATGGAAGGCCTCAGCGCCCCCGAGTAAATTTTTGTAACCTTGTAGGGACACGGCATTGCCGTGTCCCTACTTTATAGATCATGGAGAATTATCCCCCCATGAACGTCGCACTCAAAAACATCCATAAGCATTTCGGTAAGGTCCACGCCAACAAAGGCATAAATCTTACAATACCATCTGGCACGATTCAGGGCATTCTGGGGGAAAATGGTGCAGGTAAGAGCACCTTAATGAAGATCCTTTCAGGATTTATTCAAGCCGATTCTGGCAGTGAAATTATTTTAGACGGTAAACCCGTTGTTATTCATTCCCCAGCCGATGCAATTCATCATGGCGTGGGGATGTTGCATCAAGACCCATTGGATTTTCCCCCAATGCGCATCCTGGATAACTTTTTGATTGGCCGCTCCTCCGGCGGGCTTTTTCCGAACCGAAAGGAAGTTGCGCAGGATTTCAATCGTCTTGCCCAGGAATTTGATTTTTCCTTTGACCCCGATAATTACGTAGACACACTGACCGTTGGTGAACGTCAACAACTTGAGATCATCCGTTTGCTGTGGCTCGGCGCACGCATCCTTATTTTGGATGAGCCGACTACAGGCATCAGCGCTTCCCAAAAAATAAAACTCTTTGCCACACTTAAAACTCTTGCTGAAAAGGGGATGACGATCATCTTCGTTTCACACAAGCTGGAAGATGTGGAAAGTTTATGCAATCAAGTGGCAGTATTGCGGGCGGGTGAATTGGTGGGGGAGATGAAGCCTCCATTGGACACTTCAACGCTTGTAGAAATGATGTTCGGCAAAGTGGTCACTTTGGGCGAGCGTCAGCCTGCTAAAACTGGCGACACCATGCTCGATCTTCAGAACGTGTCCCTTGAAGATGCCCGCATGAAAATAAAGAATATAAATTTGAATGTTCACGCTGGTGAAGTGATCGGCCTGGCAGGCATGGAAGGTTCAGGGCAGGGCATGTTCATTCGCGCCTGTGCAGGGTTGACAAGACCCGTCGGAGGCCGTGTACAGCTCAAAGGTCACGACCTGACCGGCAAGTCTTATCATGTCTATAAAAATGCAGGAGTCAACTTTCTGCCTGCGGCGCGTCTTGAAGAGGGACTCGTCCCCGGATTGAGTCTGACAGATCATTTTGTGCTGGCTGAACAACCCAGGGGTATTTTCATTGATCGGACTGCGGGTGAAAAGCTTGCCGAGGATCGCATCAAATCATTTAATATCCGTGGCACGCCGCTTACGATGGTTGAGGCGCTTTCTGGTGGAAATCAACAACGCGCCGAACTTGCGCTTTTACAAAGCCCGCTTTCGCTTGTGTTGTTGGAACATCCCACACGCGGCTTGGACATTGAGTCTGTGATCTATATTTGGGGCAAATTAAAGGAGCGCTGCAGGCAGGGAGCTTCGATCATTTTTATTTCTTCAGACCTGGAGGAAATTTTGCAATATAGCGACCGCGTGTTGGTGTTCTTTAGCGGCAAGGTTTCCCAGCCCATTGATGCGGCCAACACAAGTGTGGAGCAGCTCGGACAATTGATCGGCGGCAAGGGTTGGCCTGAGAATGGTGGAGGCAGCCATGCTTAAGGGACGTCTTGGCGGCTTTATTTTTCAGTTTCTGGCTTTTGTGCTTGCACTTGGTTTTGTTTCCGTCATTTTGATTTCGGCTGGCGCATCTCCAATGGAAGCCTACAAAAATATGCTGACAGGTTCTGTTGGCTCGATGCGTAAATTTGCTGAAGTGCTGGTTTCTTTTGTACCGCTTCTGTTGGTTACAGCGGGACTTCTGATCACGTTTTCAGCAGGCTTGTGGAATATCGGTGTGGAAGGGCAGATCGTGCTTGGCGCGATTATATCTGTGTGGGTGTTCCGCCTTTTTGTAGATAGTACTCTGCCGCCCGCGTTGATCATCACCCTTGCTATTTTGGGCGGTATGATCGGCGGTGCATTGTGGGCTTCACTGGCAGGGGCATTGAAAACTTTTGGCGGTGTCAACGAAATCTTTGGCGGCCTGGGCCTGAACTTTGTTTCCACGGCGCTTACTTTGTATCTCATCTTTGGCCCGTGGAAGCGCGAAGGCGTGGCATCCATGAGCGGCACTGCACCTTTCCCAGATCATTTTTCATTGCCGCAAGTCCCTGAGTTGCGGATCAGCTTGTGGGCTTTGGGAATTGCCCTGGTGGGGATCGTGATCGTCTATTTCATTTTACAAGGTACATATTTTGGATTGAAACTCAAAGCGGTTGGTAAAAACTTCCGCGCTGCATATTTGCTTGGCATTCCCACCTGGCGATATTCCATGTATTCATTCCTGATCTGTGGAGCATTGGCGGGCGTAGCGGGGGCTGTTCAAGTTGCGGGTGTATATCATCGTCTCATTCCATCCATTTCGAGCGGATATGGCTATCTTGGCTTGATGGTGGCGATGCTGATTAATTATCAAGCCATTTGGGCGATCCCTGTGGCGTTGTTCTTTGCCGCTTTGAATATCGGCAGTATTCAATTGCCCATCGTCATGAAACTGGATTCTTCCCTTGCAGGTGTTCTGCAGGGAGTGCTCGTGCTTTTCGTTTTGTTGATGGAAGGCATTCGCCAAAAATTCTTAAAAAAGGCGTGAGGGACTTATGAATCAGGAAACTCTACTGGTCGGCCTGGCGGGTGTGCTTGCTGCCGCCGCGCCGATCATCTTTGCAGTACTTGGCGAAACCCTCTCTGAACGCGCGGGCGTGATCAATCTTTCCATGAATGGAACCATCCTGCTTTCTGCCATGGGTGGTTTTGCAGTTGCCTACAACACAGATAATGTTTTGTTCGGCTTTCTAGCTGGCATGTTGATCGGTGCTTTGGTGGCATTGGTCGTGGCATTTGCCAGCATCACGTTGAAACAATCTCAAGTGGCAGTCGGGTTTGTACTCGCTCTCACCTGTCGTGATCTTGCTTATTTCATTGGCAACCCCTATATGGGGCAGGCTGGCCCGCGTTTGCAGGCATTGCCAATTCCCATATTGAGTGACCTTCCAATTGTGGGACAGTTGTTCTTCCGTCAGGAAGCGGTTACCTACGTCAGCTTTATTGCCATTTATCTCGCCTGGTTGTGGGTCTATCGCACCCGCCCGGGCTTAATGCTGCAAGGCATTGGTGAGAAACCAGCGGCGGCATTTATTCGCGGCGCAAATGTCAACTTGATGCGCTACATTTACACAGTCATCGGCGGCGCATTGATCGGCCTCGCTGGTCCCGCTTATTCCCTCGCCATTCGCGCTGGGTGGATGGGCACAATCTCCGGACTGGACGGCATCGGTTGGATCGCGCTCTCGATCACCATCTTTGGCGGATGGAACCCCGCCCGCGCAGCATTTGGCGCATATCTCTTTGCGCTTCTTCAATGGCTCGGCCTGGTCCTGCAACCTGTGCTCACTCAAGTCCCGTCACAAGTTTTGCAAGTGGCGCCCTTCCCATTGATGATACTTACCTTGTTACTGGTCAACATTGGCAATGCCGAATGGGTGGATCGTACGCTCGCGGCCATGCCAGAAACTGCAAGAAAATTTTTCTCGAAACTTTTGCGAGCCATGCGTGCATCACCACCTGCGTCTTTGGGGGTGCCGTTCGACACGGATTAGCTTCTTAAAACCTCCGAGTTCTTCAAGAACTTGGAGGTCTTTATATCGGGTAAAATCATATCGCTATGAAAAATTTCACTGGCTACAAATGCTCTCTGTGCGGCACTGAATACCTGCCCGGTCAGGTTACCTATACCTGCCCGCAGGATGGCGGCAATCTGGATGTCGTCCTTGATTATGACCTCATCAGAAAAAAATTTCAGCCCGAAGATCTAACTTCGCGGACTGAACCTTCGCTGTGGAGATATCTGCCTCTCCTGCCTGTGGACGAACCCCAGGGTCGCTCTACTCCCTTGCACGCCGCAGGCTGGACTCCGGTGTTTGCTCTGCCGCGATTGGCAGAAAAATTACACCTCAAATATCTCTGGCTCAAAGACGAGTCGCGTAACCCCACTGCTTCCTTCAAAGACCGCGCATCAGCGATCGTTGTTACGCGCGCGCAGGAATTGAGATCTGAAATTATTGTGACCGCTTCAACGGGGAATGCAGGTGCGGCGCTGGCGGGCATGTCTGCTGCGGTGGGACAAAAAGCGATCATCTTTGCGCCCAAATCTGCGCCGCAGGCGAAGGTGGCGCAACTGCTCATCTTTGGCGCAAAAGTGATCTTAGTGGATGGCACATACGATGATGCCTTCGATCTGACAGTTAAAGCCTCACAGGAATTTGGCTGGTATTGCCGTAACACTGGCTACAATCCATTTACTGTGGAGGGCAAGAAGACTGCTGGTTTTGAAATTTGGGAATGGTGGATCGAAACACACCGTGATTGGCATAAAAAAGACAGCACACTCGATGACCATGCGCCATTGACGATCTTTGTCTCGGTGGGGGATGGCAATATCATCTCTGGTATTCACAAGGGATTCAAAGACTTGCTGACATTGGGATGGATTCCCAATATGCCGCGCATTATTGGTGTTCAGGCTGAAGGTTCTGCGGCGATTGCCAATGCTTTTCATGCAAACACAGAGACCATTACCCCGGTCTCTGCCACGACCATCGCGGACAGCATTTCTGTAGACCTGCCCCGTGACGGAGTCCGTGCTGTGCGTGCGGCAAAGGAAACGAACGGCGACTACATTACAGTGACAGATGAAGAGATCATCAAGTCTATTGCGGAGTTGGGCGGGCAGGGAGTCTTCGCCGAACCTGCTGGAGCGGCGGCTTATGCCGGGTTGGTCAAAGCGGCAGGCTTGGGCGTGGTGGGAAGCGACGATCCAATTTTAGTGCTGAATACTGGCAGCGGACTCAAAGATATTCGCGCGGCGATGCAGGCTGTCCAATCTGCTCCGATCATTGAACCTACTTTAGAAGCGGTGAAAAAATTATTATGAATAAAACTAACAATCAGTGGAGTCTCCCATTCCGCTACACGGTTGGGATCATTATTTTTATTGGTATTGTGGCCCTGTTGATTTATGCGCGCGAAGCGGTGAAGATGCTGGTGATCGCGGCGTTCGTTGCTTATATCATCAGCCCTGCGGTGACCATGCTGATTCACAACACGAAGCTCTCGCGAACTGCGGCTGTGAATATCGTTTATTTTTCAGCCCTTATTTTTTTAGTGGGTGTGCCTGCCACGTTGACGCCGATCTTTTTTGATGAGATCCAGATCGTTGCGCGAGACCTGCTTGATCTTTCGGCGGAGTTCAGTAATTTGCTTTCCAACCCGATTCAATTTGGCGGAATGGTTTTTCATTTTGAACAATTAGGTGAGAGCCTTGCGCATTGGCAGGACGCAGTGCTGACGCCTTTGCCCGAAGAGGCGCTGGCGTTGCTTGAGACCACCTCTGTGAACCTCCTGTGGTTGTTGGTGATCATTGTGAGTGTGTATTTGTTTATGAATGAATGGCCGCACATGCGTGATTGGTTGATCAATCTTGCGCCTGAACCGTATCATGATGATATGCATGAGTTATACAAACGCCTTCGCAATGTGTGGATGGCTTACCTGCGTGGACAGATCGTTCTGATGGTGGTGGTGGGGATTGTGTTTACGATCGCGTGGATGATCCTTGGCATTCCCGGCGCGCTGGTATTGGGCGTTCTGGCGGGGTTGTTCACGTTGATACCCGATGTGGGACCTTTCCTTGCGGCGGCGCTTGCAGTTGCTGTGGCGTTGCTTGAAGGCTCTACGTGGATACGCCTTTCTGATTCGGCGGGCATGAATAATATTATTGTGGCAGGTATCGTGCTTGTGGCGTATCTGGTCTTGATCAATTTGAAGAATTTCTTTGTCCGCCCGATCATCATGGGGCGAAGTTTGCACATGAATGAGGCGTTGATCTTTATCTCGATCATGGCGGCCACCATCCTTGAAGGAATCATGGGCGCTTTGTTGATCGTGCCTTTACTGGCTTCGATCACTGTTATCATGGAATATCTGCGCCGCCGTGTGTTGGGGTTGGCCCCGTTCACAGATGAAGGGGAACAACAGTTTGTACCGCCCGTTGAAAAAATAAAATCCAGACGTCAAGTGCGTCTGCCATCCAAGGAAAAACGGAAAATAGATCAATGAAGATCACCTATTCAATCGTAGCCCCCATTTATAACGAGATCGAGACCCTTCCGCTGCTGTACAGTCGCGTGAAGGAAGTTATGGATTCATCTGGCGAACCCTGGGAGTTGATCCTTGTGGATGATGGCTCCACAGACGGCTCCACTGAAAAGATCCGCGAGTTGGCACAGGCGGATAAGACTGTGCGCCCTGTTATCTTTGCGCGTAACTTTGGGCACCAGATCGCCATTACCGCAGGCTGGGACTACGCCCGCGGCGATGCCATTGTGATCATCGATGCAGACCTGCAAGACCCGCCTGAAACTATTCTTGAACTCGCGAAGAAGTGGAAGGAAGGTTACGAAGTTGTGTACGCAGTACGCGGCGAGCGCGAGGGCGAATCCTGGTTCAAGTTGTGGACGGCATCCCTGTTCTACCGCCTCATCTACCGCATTACAGATGTAAAAATTCCCGTAGACACGGGCGACTTCCGCCTGATGGATCGCAAAGTGGTGGATGTGCTCAAGAAAATGAACGAGCGTCACCGCTTCCCGCGTGGCATGTCTGCATGGGTGGGCTTCAAACAAATTGGCGTCACTTACAAACGTTCTGCGCGCCATGCAGGTGTGACGAAGTATCCGTTCAGCAAAATGCTTCGCCTTGCATTGAACGCGATCACCAGTTTTTCATATTTCCCCTTGCAGGTTGCAACATTTTTTGGCTTTCTCTCTGCGGGTGTTTCCATTCTGGCTATTCCGCTGGTCATCATTCTGCGCCTGGCAGGCTCTCATTTCTTTGAAGGACAGACCACCACGCTGATCTCTGTGCTTTTTCTCGGCGGCGTGCAGTTGATCTCACTCGGCATTCTTGGCGAATATATCGGCCGTTTGTACGATGAAGCCAAAGGCAGGCCGTTGTACATCGTCCGCGATGCGCCCGAAGATCAGTAAACGTTCTTCGATCATCAAATACCAGTCGTTGAGCGGAGATTTGTTCAACGACTTTTTTGACCCTGATCTCCCCGCACATCGGCATCGTGTGGATTAAATTCTTTCTCTGGACATAACCTCATGTTTACATTTTTGCGTGACCGTGCTTTCTTAAAAGAAATGCTATGGATCGCACTTCCGATCTCGTTTCAAC
>JAVBXV010000075.1 GCA_030824405.1 Anaerolineales bacterium
TGGTTCGGAATTGCCGTGCTTTCATTCGGTGTGGGCAGACATCGGCGATGAACAATCGATCGAGCAATCACTTTCCACTTTCAGCGGACACATCACCAATATCATTCGCATCTTGAAACAGATGGATCATCGTTCACTGGTGATCTTCGATGAACTTGGTTCTGGCACAGACCCGCAGGAAGGCGCTGCGATCGCGCGCGCGATATTGAGTCATTTGCTTGAATCAGGTGCGATGACTTTGGTTGCCACGCATTATCCCGAACTCAAAACATTTGCGCATGGCACAGAAGGCGTGGTGAATGCTTCGCTTGAATTCGATATAAAAACGCTTCGCCCCACCTATAAGCTGACTCTCGGTTTACCTGGCCGCTCGAATGCGCTTTTGATCGCGCAAAAGCTCGGTCTTCCACAGCCGATCATTGACTCGGCCAAAGCGGAAATTAATCCGCTGGATCTGCGGGCCGACAAATTGCTGGATGATATTCGCAAGGAGCGCAACCGCACTTCGCGCGAACGTGAGAAGCTGGAGAAAGCCAGAACCAAACTTGAAACGCAGACGCGTGATCTTGAAAAGCGCCTGGATAAAATTGAAGATGAACGCCGCGAAACATTAGCCAAGGCCCGCGCCGAAGGCGAGCTTGAAGTTGCGGTGCTCCGAAGCAATATCGACTCGTTGAAATCTCAACTAAAGAAAGCCAACCAGCCGTTGACGGCCATCCGCGCTATTGAAGAGAAAATAGAAAAGATGGAAGAGAAGGTGGATGCGCCTGTGGAACGTCAACGGGCGAAGGTTGAAACTGTGGGCGGCAGCCATTTGTTGCGGCTTGGGGAGCGGGTCACTGTCAGCACGTTGAATGCTGAAGGTGTAGTGACAGCTTTGGGTGAGTCTGATGCGGAAGTTCAAATTGGGACGATCCGTGTGCGGGCGAGGTTATCTGATCTATTTAAGAAATCTGGCGAGCCAGTCCTCGAAGAGAAAAAGAAAGTTGTTGCGCGTGAGACCTCTGTGCCGAATTCGAAATCGCCTGGCATGGAAGTGGATTTGCGCGGGTTGATGGCGGACGATGCGCTGGATAAGATGGAACGATATTTGGAGCAGGCATATCTTTCGGGCCTGCCGTTCGTGCGTATTATTCATGGCAAGGGCACGGGTAAGTTAAGACAGGCGGTGCGTGAGGCGCTGCGCGGACATGAATATGTGAAGTCGTTCGAAGAGGGCGGCGATAAGGAAGGCGGTGAGGGTGTGACCGTGGCGAAGTTGAATGCGAGTTAGTACTTTTCTCCTGTAGGCTTGCATTTTAGCAGGCTGTTGGGATGTGAAGTTGGTATATAATTTTCGAACTTAAACAGGGAGCTGATTATGTCGATTGACGATGCCATTAAAAAAATGACAGACCTCATCATTGCCGCATGTGCCAGCGCGGAGATCAAATCGATAAAAATGTCTGATGAGGAAGCGCGGCTTTCGGTGTATGCGCCTGCGGGCGATATGCAGAAGATCAAAGATGCCACGTTTCAACCCGCGATGGATATGTTGAATACTGACGGGATGGATGTGCAGGTGTTTGTTTATGATCTGAGCACGCCGCATTAGACGGCGTAAAAATAAAGATTAAAAAAGAGACTCCCTTTGGGAGTCTCTTTTTTAATCTGCAAAGGGAACTGCTTATGGGCAGCTTTGATTTCTTGCGTAGAAGCTGAATTTACCCTCCTCATATAATTCTGTTCTATTTCCCATGCTGTCGATGACAACGAACTGCCAATAGGTGATCTGCTGGATTTGTGAAATGGTGTCATTGAATGTGCCACTCCACGTATCTCCACCTGAATTTGTTAATTCCAATTCCCCGCTGGGTGTGCTGAAGCTTCCCGGCGCAAGATCACCCGCGCTGACAAAGAATTGAACGAATACGCGACTTACCCCATTTGGATCTGTCACCTGCGCTGAAAATTCTGTGCCAGTGCAGGTGATTAATTCTGACGTGTTGCCGCTGATGTATGTGATCGTTGTATTGGGTGTTACATCAATGGTCGGTGTTGGGTTTGGAGTGGAGCTGGCAACTGGAGTTGCAGTTGCCGGCAGGGTTGGGCACTTGGGCGTCCAGTCATACTCTGGAAATACTTCTGCGAGAAGGTTGTAGAGGTCCAGGTCGTATTCCTTGAGTTCAGCGCGTGTGTTGATCTCATTGTGAATGCCGTTTGGCGGGGTGGCCTCCAGATTTGCATTGAAGTAACTTTGCGCACCTTCAGCCCAATATTCCTCATAGTCCTTGGCTGCATAGGTGTTTTTGTACAATCCGTTCTTGATGGCTGCTTCATAAGCAGCCTTGACGCGGTCTACGAATTTTGTGTCAGTCTTTCCAATGCCCAAATTAAGAAAGGTGTGGGCAAACTCATGCACGAAGATATTTTCGCCGCGATACACATCATTCTCCAGACACAACAGGTTTTCTTCCGCACCGCTGGAGAGTGGACGATATTCGGTAGCCCCGAGTCCGCGCGTTTCATTCCAGGAAGCGCCAAGGCTTGTATATTCAGGCATATCGGTAGTCACTTCGTTCGTACCGATGACCCCAATGAGAATCTTGCCATCGGCCAGGGTCTTTAGCACACCTGGTTTTTTGGCGGCCATATTCATCACGATATACCATGCCTGTTGAAGGGCCATGTCAGATACTTTGTTGGATGCGAGAATGGCGACCCCGTTCGCGGAACAATATTTGGTGTAGAACGAATTGTATATGCTCTTGCCATCCTTATCCTTGGGCGGGGACGTAACTTTACAGCCGCTTCCATCAGACACTGGAACAGGTATCGGGGTGGCGGTGGGGACTGTTGTTCCTCCTCCGCACGCTGATAAAAGTAATGAGAAAGCCAACAATATCGACATAAGCAAGCTTCTATACATTCTTTCCTCCAATGGTTTGAAATACTTGATCTGAAAACACTTAAGGTATGTATTTAGTTGCAATATCGATTTTGATGGGGTCGCTGATTATTATTTGACGGCTGCCCATTGACTGGCAAATTTTAATATGCGTGGACGAATATAAAATGCGAACGGGTCTGCCTGTGGACGTTTTTCCTTGATCAATTCCATCGCCGCTTGCGGGGCATGCCCCTGTGCAATGAGGATCGCCGCACCCATCGTCACCCCGCGGTGGACTCCGCCTGCGCAATGTGCATAGACTTTGCCGCCATTGCGGATGGTTTCGAGTGCTGCGTGTACTCCGCGATGTAAATAGTTTATCGAAATGGGGATCAGCGGTGAGTCAAACACTGGCAGCCATAATAATTTCAACGGCGACTCGTGCCTGTCTTTGCGTGGACGAAACTCCACGCGCATGTTGATGACGAGTTTCACGCCAAGGCCGCGCAGGATGTTGTATTCATTAGAGGAGGGAGTGGTGCCGATGAAAAGATCATCGGTGATGGGGGAAAAGTTCATGCGGAAATGGTATCACAAGTGGAAAGTGGTTGTAAAATTGAGAAAGTCAAAAGTCAAAAGTCGGTTGATGCAAAAGGGCAGGCAAGTATGGCAAAGAAAGATAACGCTAGGAAATCAAAGAGTGAAGAACCTACATCCGCGCCTAAAAACGTTGACTTTAATCTGGATGGAAATGTTGATAACAGTATTATCGTTGTTGGCGATAATGCAGTTGTTAATTACCATGCGGCTATATCTGCCAATGTAGAACCCCACGAGCCAGATTACTGGAACTTAAAACATCCTTACCCCATGCCGCCCAATTTCACGGGACGCATTGCAGAGCGCGCCATGCTCACTCAATGGCTCAATGATGATTCTGAAAACCGCCTGTTTATCCTCCACGCGCTGGGCGGATTCGGCAAGTCCGCACTGACATGGCACTGGCTGACCCACGATGTGAATCCCAAAACATGGACGAAGGTTGTCTTCTGGTCTTTCTACGAAGGCGACGCAAGTTTTGAGAACTTTATCGAAGAAACTCTTAAGTATCTCAAACAGGACGTGCCGCAGAACAAACGTGAGCAGGTGGATGAATTGCTCAAAGCCATGCAGTCTCAAAAAGTACTGCTCATCATGGATGGCTTTGAACGTCTTCTCCGCGCGTATGGGCACATGAATGCTTCCCATCAAAGTGACGAAGATAAAAAGCGGGAAGATACAGATCGTGATTGTGTGAATCTCAATACCGAGCATTTCTTGAGAAGTATTTGTTCCATGCCCAATATGAAAAGCAGAGCCTTGATGACCACGCGAATGTCTCCGCATGCTCTTGAAAAGTTTGGCCAATTTATTCAAGGTTGTCGCGAAGAGGAACTCAAAGCCATGCGCAATGATGATGCTATCGCATTTTTTAGAGCGCAAGGCGTTCAAAAGGGAACCAATCATGAAGTTGAAGAGGTCTGCGGATCGTATGGGTTTCACCCCCTGAGTCTGCGCCTGTTGATTGGGCATATCATGAGCGATTTCAAAAATGCTGGTGATATTGCAGTAGCACAAAAACTAAACGTGAGCGGCGATATCGCAGATCATCAAAATCATATTCTTGAAGTTTCTTATAATGGGTTGTCTTCAAGCCAGCAAAAATTACTCAGTACGATAGGGTGTTTTCGTTCTTCCACAAAACTTGACACATTGGAATCGGTCGCTGAAAACAAACAAACTTTGGAAAACGATTTACACGGTTTGATGAAACGTGGCCTATTGCAATATGACAGGAATAATAAGATATTCGATCTCCATCCCATTGTGCGCCGCTTCGCCTACGACCGCTTGACTGCTTCTGACAGAACTGCCGCGCATAGCCGTTTGGTGAACTACTTTGACGCCATCCCCAAATCCGAAAAAGTGGAAAAATTGGAAGACCTCGCGCCTGTCATCGAACTGTATCATCACATGGTTAGGGCGGGGAAAAGCAAAGAAGCACTTAGACTTTTTATTGACAGGTTTGGAAAAGCTATTCACTATCAATTTGGAAATTACGAGTTAGAAATCGAACTCCTTAGTGGTTTATTTAATGATAACGAATATGAGCAATCAAAATTAGAAGATGAATTAGACGTTGCTTTTTCACTTAACCAACTCGCCAGTTCCTACTCCCTGAGTGGACAACCGCGCCGTGCTGTTCCGCTGTTTGAAATGCACAATGTTATGCGAGAAAAAGCAGGTGACAAGAAAAATCTTGCCATTGGGCTGGGGAACGTGGCACAATTTCAACTGGTCATCGGAGTACTGAGTGACGCGGAGCGTAACCTGCGCCGCCAAATTGACCTGTGTGAACAAAACGATTTGGACAAATATCAACAACCTGGAATTCATTACGAATTAGGCAGAGTCTATTGCTATTTAGGAAAATGGAATGACGCGGAAGCACAATTAAATATTGCGAAAAATATAAAGAAAGACCATATTCAGGCGCAAGGTGTTATCTGGTCATACCGCGCCTTGCGCTTCATGCTGATGGCAAGGGAAGAAGTGATACTCGATACTCGAAAGTCGAATAACGAATATCGAATATCGGTTATCGAAGCCGCCAAACGTGCCCTTGAACTGGCAGATGAAATGGCACGAACACATTATCCTGTTCCCCGCGATTATGTTGACGCTTACCGGTTTCTTGGTGCAGCATATTTTATGAATAACGAATTGACACTGGCAGAAGAAAACCTGTCCAAAGCTCTCAATCTCTGTCGGCAAATCAATGCGGTTGACGCAGAAGCCGACATCCTGCTCGACCTGGCGCGGTTACGTTACGCTCAGGGCGATTTCAAAGACGCGCAGGAAAAAGCATCCGAGACACTGATGATCACGGAGCGCAGCGGGTATGTGTTGCAGGGTGCGGATGTGAATCTCTTCCTCGCGCAATACGCGCTGGAGCAGGAGAAGGACAATGCCAAGGCAAAAGTCTATGCCGAGACAGCGAAGAAACTCGCGCATTGTGATGATGGTCCGCCGTATTATTACAAGGTGGCGTATGAAGAGGCGGAGAGAATGTTGGAGAAACTTTAGCCCACCCCCACCGCCCTGCGGGCACCTCCCCCAAATACGACAGAAGTACCGCCGTATTTGGGGGAGGACGGGAGGGGGCTGAAACTAGCAATAATAAGTAGTATAAGATTCAAAGATGTGGTTTCGATACGCCACTCGCTATCGCTCGCGGCTACTCAACCACCGTCATGGATATAAGATTTTTTAGAGACTTGCGAATCAAAAACATTTCGCAAGTCTCCTTTTTATGCTAGACTCGCCGTGACTACTTCTTTCATCTTTCCACGACCGCACACTCATTACTGGAAACCAAACCCTGCCCATGGAAACTCTCTCCTCCGCGCTCGACCCGCAATCCCCCGAATTCAAAGCCAATGCAGAACACAACCGCGCCCTCGCGAGTGAATTAAAAAAGCGGCTTGCCCTCGTCCGTGAAGGCGGCGGCGAGAAATACCGCAAGCGACATGAAGAGCAAGGCAAGCTCTTCGTGCGCGAACGCATCGAACGTCTGCTCGACCCTGGCGCGCCGTTCCTCGAACTCTCCGCGCTTGCTGCAACCAACATGTACAACAACGAAGCGCCTTGCGCGGGCATCGTTACAGGCATCGGACGAATCTCCAACCGCGAAGTGATGATCGTTGCCAACGACGCCACCGTCAAGGGTGGTTCGTATTTTTCGATGACCGTCAAAAAGCATTTGCGCGCGCAACAGGTCGCCGAGGAAAATCATCTGCCCTGTTTGTATCTCGTCGATTCGGGCGGCGCGTATCTGCCGCTGCAGGATGAGGTCTTCCCCGACGCGCATCACTTCGGACGAATTTTTTACAATCAGGCGCGCATGTCTGCCAAGCGCATTCCGCAGATCGCCGCCGTCATGGGCAGCTGCACCGCGGGCGGCGCGTACGTCCCTGCGATGAGCGATGAGGCCATCATTGTCAAAGGTGCGGGCACCATTTTTCTTGGCGGCCCGCCTCTCGTCAAAGCCGCCACAGGCGAGGATGTCACTGCCGAAGAATTGGGCGGTGCGGATGTCCACACCCGCAAGAGCGGTGTTGCGGATCATTTCGCCGAAGATGATGATCATGCCATTGAGATTTTACGCAGCATTGTAGAGACTCTGCCCCGTGGACATGTCCACTCGCATCTCTCCGCGCTGGAAGTTGCTCCCCCCGAAGAACCTTTATACAACCCTGATGAATTGTACGGCGTCCTGCCGCGCACCTTCAAAGAATCGTATGACGTGCATGAGATCATTGCGCGTCTTGTTGATGGAAGTAAATTCCGCGAGTTCAAAGCACGCTATGGCACAACCCTCATCTGCGGCTTTGCCCGCATTCACGGCTACCCCGTTGGCATCATCGCCAACAACGGCGTGCTGTTCAGCGAGTCCGCGCTCAAGGGGACACACTTCATCGAACTCTGCGACCAGCGTGGAATCCCATTGCTGTTCCTGCAAAATATCACAGGCTTCATGGTCGGCAAGGAATACGAAACTGGCGGCATCGCCAAAGACGGTGCGAAGATGGTCCATGCCGTTGCCACGACCCGCGTCCCCAAATTGACACTTGTCATCGGCGGCTCCTTCGGCGCAGGCAACTACGCCATGGCAGGCCGCGCCTACGGCTCCCGCTTCCTGTGGATGTGGCCCAATGCCCGCATCTCCGTCATGGGCGGGGAACAAGCCGCGAACGTGCTCTTAACCATCAAACAAGATCAACTCATCAGAGAAGGCAAACCAACTCTCAGCGCGGAAGAAGCGGAAGAGTTCAAACGTCCACTGTTGGAGAAATATGAAACCGAAGGCAGTCCATATCATTCATCTGCTAGATTATGGGATGATGGCGTCATCGCCCCCGATGAAACAAGACAAGTTTTAGGATTAGCGCTATCCATCGTTTTGAATTCGCCAAAAGAAGAAGGCGGCTTCGGCGTCTTCAGGATGTAGAAAGTAGAAAGTGGTGAGTGGAGAATTAACATGAAGTATGTTGAGTGGCAAGCTGGTGTGCCTGATGAGATCAAAAGCGATTCGCTTTGGAAACTTGAAGTCTATCGCTTGGGTTTATTTGCCTCCGATATTGCATGGCAGGATGCGCTTGTTTTGAATAAAACTCCACTAACCCGAGGACTCGCCGACCAGCTCTACCGAGCGGTATGCTCCATTTCCGCGAATATCGCCGAAGGCTACTCTCGTTCTACGGGCAAAGACCGTGCTCGTTTTTTCGAATACTCACTTGGTTCTGCAAGAGAAGCACGTGATTGGTATTTCAAATCACACCATACATTGAAAGAAGAAGTTGTTAAACATCGAATTGACTTGTTGACTCAAATTATCAAAATGTTAAGCGTCCTTACACCCAATCAACGTCAAAAAGGAATCCGCGAAGAACAAGCCGAATACATCACTTCACTATCATCAGATTTCAATATTGATTTAGAGACTCCACTCCCATAACCCACTTACTACTTTCTACTCCCTAGGATCATCCATGACCTTCTCAAACTCGATCGACACCCCGCATCACTTTTTTGCACGAATGGCTGGCAACTGGCGCGGCACATCCAGGCTCTGGCTCGAACCAGACAAACTTGCAAATGAATTCCCCGTTGTTGGAACCATTCAACTTCTTCTTGAAGGACGCTTCGCGCTTTACCTATATCAATCTTCCATTGACGGCGAACCGCAGCATGGAATGTTTACCTTCGGCTACAACACCACGCTCGAACAATTCGAAACTTCGTGGGTGGATTCGTTCCACAACAATAC